>JAAWCC010000083.1 GCA_022792975.1 Clostridia bacterium
GGATAACTCATATTAGTATTAGGCACCTCAAGCCAAGCAACAACATCAGGATATTGGGCATGTAATTCTTCTAACTTCTTTTGTCTTTCAGTTTTTTCCTCTCCCTCAGCCTTATTACTTGCACTAATCATATCCTCAGACAAGCTATCATAATCTCTTTTTTCCTTACTTTCATCTGACATTGTTATACCAAGATAAACAAATGCACCAATTGTAGCAAGGGCTAATATTCCAACCATTATAATTCTTATTTTCTTTTTATTATTATTAGTTTTGCTATGACTACCAGCACTTTTCTTATTATTTCTCATATTACGTTCACTCCTCTAGAAATTTATCTCAATATATTTTACTCTACTTTAAAAAGGAAATCAATAGAAATGATATAATTTTAAAAAAATTTTTTCATATATTTTTTAATTCTAGCTTTTAGAAGAATTTGCTTTAATTAAACTTTTCTAACTCCCATTTTAATATTGGATAACCGTCATTTATTCCTTTTATATCCTCTGTAAAATAGTCTGCACCTAGTTTTTCTACATATGTTTTAAGTACATCAGGCTCAAGGCGTTGTGAATCTGTTGAAGATCCACTGTTTCCGGGAGCCACTTTGAGAGGTTGTCCACCAGCAGGATGTAAAACTGCATCCAATACATTGACCTATAATTGATCCGACTCTAGAACTTCCTGATACTTCGCCAGTGTTATAACAATATTTTGCTCTTGTGCCTCCCATTTTATAAACATTACCGGTTGATACCACCAACTTGCCCACGGACTCCCTTAACTTTTCCTCTATTATAAGAATAATTTACAAATCCTCCGTGTACTTACAATACCACCAGCAGATGTATAAGTATCAGAAGTTGCAAGACCTAAGCCTGTAATTTCGCCTTTATTATAACAGCTTTCCACAGTATGTTCAGAGTTAATGAAGCCTGCTATACCTCCTGCACGTCCTAATGTAGATGTAACTTTTCCTTCATTGCCACATTCCTTTGTCACAGCAGTACCTGTGCTTCCGCTTATCCAGCCACCGAGTTATTCCTCCAACTGTGTCACGTCCTTTTATCTCTCCATAATTCATGCATCTACTAATTTCTCCTATATTGCTGCCTGAGATTCCGACCACAATTTAATCCATTTGTAAAGCTTGTTTTATCTTTATTTATATTAGCATTATTACTGCAATTACTTATCTTAGCTCCTGAATTATTTGCACCTACTATTCCACCAGTGCACCTCTCTCCTACTACTTCTCCTGTCGTATTTATATTATCTATTATTCCATTATTAACTCCCACTAACATTCCAGTATTTTGATATGTTGAACTTACATATCCATTTTCTAATATCAGATTTTTCATAGTACCATTATTACAGCTAAATAGCCCTGTTGATTTTCCTTCTGCTTCTATATATATTCCTGCTATTTTATGGTTATTTCCATCTAATTCACCTAAAAATGGTTTTTCTTCTGTTCCTATTGGACTCCATTTATCATTCTCTCCTCCTAAATCTATATCTGCCATTACTTTTATTTTTGTTGAAGTAAATATTTTGCCTTCTTCTACTCTTTTTTTAAGTAATTCTATATCGCTTTTATCCCAGATTTCCATATCTCCTAGTAATTCATTTACTTTTACAATAATCACATTATAATTAGCATCTGCATCTTTTGCTAATATAACATATCTTCCGTTTTCCTCTACTACTTCCTCAAAAATATATACTTCTGCATTTGCTTCTGGTACTTCTATTTTTTTATCATTTATATAAATATTTTCTATTATTCCTGAGTACTCTATTTCTACACGCATTATTACTTTTAATCCGTCTTCTGATATTATCTTATCTACCTTAAGTTTTATATTATCATTTATTTTACCTTTTCCGTTTATTTTCTCTATCACTTCATTTAATTGGTCATTTAATTCTTCAAACTTATTTGCTTCTTCTGATTGACTCTCTGTATAATTTACTGTTCCCTGCATAGCTAAATCTATAAATTGTATTTTTAATAATGCATTTACACTTACAGCGGCTAATATTATTAGCACAATAATTGTAATAATCAATGCCACAAGTGTAATACCTCCTTGTTTCTTTAGTAATTCTTTTTTCATCCTGTTTTCCTCCTAAATTTTTATCATAACCTCAAATAAAATTGGTATATGTTTATTATAATCATATACCAATTCAAAAGTCAATATAATTATTATCTGTATTTTCTAAAAATTATTCTAGACATGAGTTCAAGACTGTGGCAACTGTTTATGACAATTTTTTGCTTATCTAATTTTCTTTAATAATATTCTTGCTTCCAAAATAAGTAGCCACAAAATAAGCTCCATATATTGTCCCAAGTGCAGATACTGCTCCAATTATAGAAGGAAGCAGCTCGTCCTTACTATATATCCCTTCAAGCATAGACATAACAAACTGTATTCCAAATACAGAATGAATTATAGCAAGCAACAGTGGTAATAAAAAGAAAATCCCAATTTGCCAAAATAAAGCCCTGTTAATCATTTTTTCATCACATCCAATTCGTCTTAGAACTGTGTATCTCTCTTTATTGTCTGTACTTTCTGTTAGCTGCTTTAAAGCTAATATAGCAGAGCTTGCAATTAAAAATATAACTCCTAAATATATCGCAATAAAGGTTACAATAGTTCCTATACCAACGCTTGCAGCTATAATAGATATTTTTGACATTCCATCTATTTTTAAATCCCTGTTTCTTAAATTTGTAAGTAATTCCGAATTATCATCCGCAAAAATCCTCTGTATTTCCTCTTTTTCAGCTTCACTATTTGTATTATAATTAGTTGCCAAAAAATACATATCTTTATTGTCCTCCCCAAGCTTGCAGTTATCTGGTACAATTATAATTCCTGTATTTACATGACTAGATGACATAAATATAAAACCAGATTTGCATTCATTATATTTAGTTTTATAAATTTCTCCTTCGATTTCAAGCGTAGCCTGACCGTCTTTTAATACCATATCACGTATATTTTTCATGCTATCAAAGTCACAAAGTACAATATATTCATTATCCTCTAACTCATATTCGTCAATTCCATAAAGCTTAGCAATCCTATTGTAATCAGAAACTTTAATCATTTGTTCTAAGGTTTGATATTTAAGATGTGGGAAGTTAGATTTTACCTCATTAATAGTATCTCCAAAAAATTTCTCCCAGGTTAAATCTTTGCTTGTATAAATCAAAATTTCTTCCACATCTTTAAATAAATTCATATCAAACCCATTAGCAGACAAGGTTTCACTAATCCAAATTCTCGAATTATCAATCTTCTCTTTTGAATATGTGATAACTTCACCCTTTTTATTAGTATAGCTCTCTTGCAAATTAGCAGTCTTATAAAGGTTTAAATCTACTGGTGTCATTTCCTGTATTTCTTTTTGCATAGCTGTTCTAAGAGACAGGCTCGAGGATAATATAGTAATTGTCATAAAAAGCATCAAGCAAATAACACTCATACTCATAACAGTAGTATTAATCTTATTATTTAACTGTCTAAGTACAAACATATTAGTTCCTCTTAAATATGTATTTTTCATAGTCTGTATAATTTTCAAGATAAATCCTGAAAGAGACCAAAATATTAAAATAGTAGAAACAATTCCAAGTATAATAGGTATCAATAATTTTTCCATTACATCTAATTTTTGAATACCTGTGGTCACCAAATAGTAAGCATATCCAAGCATTATGCCTCCTATTATAAATACAAAAATTGCAGCTAATGGATTTTTAAGCTTTATAGTCTCATTCTTTCTATTTGCATGTAGTAAATTTATAAGTTTATATCTAGATATGGTAATAGTATTAAATACCATAACAGCCACATACATTATAGCAAAATAAATACCTGTTTTAATACATGCATTTTTAGAAAACACAAACTCAAATCTGCTCATATCTGCATCAAAAAGTTTAGCTACGAAAACTGACATAAACTGTGAAGCAAATATACCGTATAGCAATTCCAACTACTAAAGATATTATCCCAATAAATATAGTTTCAAAAATAATAATTTTTGATATTTGTCTTTTTCCCATTCCAAGTGTCATGTATATACCAAATTCCTTTTTTCTCCTGTTTATCAAAAACTTATTAGCATATACAATGAGTAAACCAAGTATGATAGATACAAAAACAGAAACCATACCTAGCATATCAATCATAAGTCCAATCATTTTTTTAGTGCTTTCTGAAACCTGAAGCATTGCCTGCTGGCTATCTAGCGAATTAAACATATAAAATATCGCAACACCAAGCATAAGAGTTAAAAAATAAATTCTATAATCTTTAAAACTTTTTTTAATATTTTGAATTGATAATTTAAAGTACATCATTCAAATCACCTCCAAGAAGTGTCTGAACCTCTATTATTTTTTCAAAAAACTCTTTTCTTGTGCTATTTCCCTTTATTAGCTCATTAAATATCTTTCCATCCTTAATAAATAAAATTCTATTTGAATAAGAGGCAGTAAAAGCATCATGTGTGACCATGAGAATTGTGGCCTTTAACTCTTTATTCAAATACTCAAAATTCTCCAAAAGTTGTCTTGCAGATTTTGAATCAAGGGCACCTGTTGGTTCGTCTGCTAGCACTAACTTTGGGCTTCCGAACTATTGCTCTTGCTGATGCAACTCTTTGTTTTTGTCCTCCTGATATTTGATAAGGATATTTATCCATAATATTATTAATCCCAAGTTTTTCTGCTATTTCATTAACTCTTCTTTGTACTTCATCTGCTCTTACCTTTTGAATAGTTAGTGCTATTGCGATATTTTCATATGATGTTAATGTATCTAGTAAATTAAAATCTTGAAAAATAAAGCCAAGCTCCTCTCTTCTAAACTTGTTTAAGCTATTCCCCTTTAATTTTGTAACGTCTACTCCATTAACATGAATATGTCCTGCTGTAACTCTATCTATTGTAGAAATGCAATTAAGAAGTGTACTTTTTCCACTTCCAGAGGCACCCATTATGCCTACAAACTCTCCTTTATCGACAGAAAAGCTTATATTATCAATTGCTTTTGTCAAATTTGATTTGCTTCCGTAATATTTTTCTATGTTAGAAGCCTCAAGAACTTTTCCCATATGTATATTTCTCCCTTCATATTTTATATATAAATTATATAAAATAGGTATTTTCTTTTCCATTGATTTACATTGCAAAACCCTTACACTTTCGTAAGGGTTTTGTAAATTATTTTTAATCTTTTTTACCAAAAATCAATCCTGCTCCGACTAATCCACACAATATAATTAACATTGTTAAAATTGCTTCTCCATTTTGATTTCCTGTTGGTGGAGTATTGTCAGTTGGTGCTTTTGGTGCTGGCTTATCTTTATAGATTGCATCTAATTCAGTATCTGTATTAATTATAGTAGTTTCATCAAAGGTTTCATCTGTTCCCTTTTTGACAAATTTTATAAATTCTTTTCCCTCTACATTTTTAATATTATTGATTTCTGCTAAATCAGCCAAAGTTTTACCTTTTTCCAATTCAAAACTATCTTCATTTATTGTAATAAACACATATGTTGTAACTGGTATATTTGCAAAATCTGCATTATTTGCTATATTTACAGTTGCGCCTTCATATATATCTACATCTAACATTGTAGCATTTCCAGCAGCTCCTATTTTCTGTCCTCCACTTGTTCCAACATATAAATTGTTTATAACAGAGCCACCTGTTAAATCAAGATTTATACTAGCTATTTTACCAGTAACACTTGTATCGCCTTCTTCTCCTCCAGCATATAATTTATTTACTTCTCCTCCTGTAACTCTAACATCAGCACTTGACATTTCTCCACGATTAACACTTTGAAGTACTCCAATCTTACCACTTGTAACCTTTAAGCTTGCACTTCCAGTGTACCCATTAGAGCCACCTGCTGTAACATAATCAATTGTACCACCATTTATTCTTACAGCAGCAGTTTCAGTATATGAATGGCCTTCACCTCCACCATATAAAGTACCTGCTGTTCCATTATTAACAGTTACATATGCATCTTTTACTCTTGTTAAAGAATTCTCAAAAGGCAAATCAGAATTTGCACAATAATCACTATTTACAAATATATTTGCTCCTCCTCCTGCAATACTTCCAGTAACTGTTCCAGCATTTACAATAATTTCTGCCTTTGTTACATTGCTCTCATGTAAACCACCACCAAATAGATTCTTAACAGTTCCACCATTCATAGTGATTTTAGAGTTTTCAATAACAATGCCATCTTTGTGTGTACCACCAAATACATTTATATCACTTGGTACATTAACACTTTTTGTTCCAGCCTCCCAAAAAATAGTTGCACCGCTTTGTCCATCTGCTCTTTCTTCGATGCTAACATGTGTACCATTTGCAAAGAAGCATTTTTGTGTACCATTTAGTACATATCCTTTATCTTCTTCATAAGTAGGTTCAGCTGCAAAAACTTTGCAAGTAAAAAGCATAAATAACGCAAAACAAAGTAAAAAGCTCAAGTAAAATTTTCTTTTCATTCCTTTTTTCTCCTTATTCGCTTAAATTTCTTCAAATATGAACTTTTAATCACATTTAACCTTATTTTGCTTTATTTACAATATTTTATTACTGGTATTTTAAGGATAATTCTTTAACTTTTGAACTAGAATACTCCCTTAAATACCCAGAATAAATTTCTTCTAGTCCTTTTATATTCTTAAAATCATCTGGTTTTACAATATCTGGCAGCTCCGTATTTATAAGTGCTTCTTCTAATACATATTTTACAAACTCTGCACAATAAAAATAATACTCCCTTTGCACTTTTTTGTGAATACTTACTGCACATAATCCTAAGATATTAAATTTGTACTTTTCCTTGTCAGCCCAAACTTTTTTAATCGTATTTTTAATAATATCATATTGCTTTTCTGTTATTGATATACGATAAACCTTAGCTTTTGTATTTTTAAACCTTTTGAATGTCCCTTCATTTATTTTTTCATGCACAAAGCCAGCTATGAAAAAATTATATTTTCTTAGTCTTGCAAAGCTGTACATCTCTTGCAAATCAATATCTAATGATATCGATACATGTGAAAATTCATCCCTCGTAAACCCTTTTATTACTTTAGAAGGAATCGTACCTGTGTATGTCAAAATTAAGTAAATGTCTTTCATATCTCCTCCTCATATTAAATTTTGTTAACGGTCTTTTTTATTTGCATAAACCTTATCCATATATTCATCTGGATAATATGTGTCTAGGAAGGTATCTAATGAGCTTTTTGCCTCTACATTTTTTCTTCTTTGCTCTTGTCTTTCTGCTGCAATACATGAAATTACTATATTAAATACCATAAATAAAGAAAATGTAATTGTTATAAGACCCACTCTTTTTTTCTCAAGTCTTTCTTTTAACCTTTTTAAAATTGGCACAATAAGTGTTACATACATAATTCCGTCCTATTCCCCAGTATGTACAATGTAAAAGGCTTGTCCTACCATTTAAATTAAATGGCAAATGTGAATAATCCCAAGATATTGTTCCAAATAATTTTTCTTGAGCATAAGAGCCTATATATTCAGTTACCCCACCAAGTATCGCTGTAACAAGAAATATTCTTATAAAATAAGAAATCCTAGCTGAGTGCCTATCACATAATGCAGTTTCATTACAAGTTCTTTTGCTACTTTTTTCTAGCATATTCAAAACCTCATAATATACTACTGCACCGAATTCCATAAATAGGTGTAAATGGTCCGTATATCAAGCCCTGTCTTGATTCAAAACATCCCTTTTGTACAAGTACAACTATCATTTCATATATATATCCAACTATACTTCCGATTACAAATAGCCAAAATATTACTGTTAATTCATTTATTATTTTCTTTTTCTCCATTTTAAATTACCCCATATCTTTTATTATACATAATTCTTATCTTTTGGTATTTATTTTTACACTTTTGTAATTTATATTTCTGTATAGCTTCCTTTTGGGAAAATTAATTTTACTTCTGTACCAAGCTCCTTATTTGAAGTTAATTCTATTCCCATACCAAGTTTATTACATAACTTTTTGCATAAATATAGACCTATTCCTGTGGATTTTTTATTTTGAATTCTTCCATTACTTCCGAGTAAATCCTTTTTCAAATACTCTTGTTATCTCTGCCTTTTCAATTCCTATTCCATTGTCTACTATATATAATACCACA
>JAAWCC010000084.1 GCA_022792975.1 Clostridia bacterium
AGAAAACAAATACTTATCTAATAAATTACTTCTAATAAATAATATAACTCCCAGTATTATTAATCCTAATATATGTATGAAGCTATTAAAATTAACTGTAATATGTTCATTTATATCAAGCTTTGCTGTAAATAATAAATTTAAAATAAACACTATTACTAAGGCAGTTATTCCGAATAAAATATATAACCTTTTTCAAATTCTTCCCCTTCCTTCATGGTTTATATCATAACATTAAAATGTCAAAATATCAAGAAAAATGAGGATATAGTAAAATTTAAAACTACTTTTTGGGGAAATATATTTAATTTTCAGTTAATATTGCTTCTGCTTTTTCTTCTGTTATTATTCCATGCTTTATCATTTTATTCATAACCTGTTTTTGTCTTTGTTTTGCAAGCTCTGGATTTTTTGTTGGTGCATATACTGATGGAGCATTTGGGATTCCTGCAAGCAAAATTGCCTCATAATCTGTCATATCCATTAATTCTTTATCAAAATATCCATTAGCTGCCTCTTTTGCTGTATAGTATCCATCTCCAAAATAACTAGTATTCAAATATAGCTCTAATATCTCATCCTTCTCATAATTTCTCTCTATATTAAATGCCATAAACATCTCTGCAACCTTTCTAGTCATCTTCTTCTCTTGAGTAAAATATATATTCTTAGCCAACTGCTGAGTTATAGTACTACCTCCCTCAACATAACTCATAGCTTTAATATCATTAACAACAGCTCTGCCAATAGCAATCACATCTATTCCTCCATGCTCATAAAATCTATGATCCTCAACAGCAATTACAGCCTGTTTATAAATCTCAGGCATCTCACTAACATAAGTATAGTCCTCCTTAGCCCTAATCAACTCTACCTTATTACTAAGAGGTACTTTTTCTAAAGCCTCCCTATAAAGAAAATATCCGTTTCCGACAAACGCAGCCACAGCAATTACAACAATAACTACTAAAACTAAAACAACTCTTTTAAAAACCTTCATTACTACCACCTCACATATATAAATCTACTTAAGTATATTATATTAAATTATGTCAAAACATTACAATGGATTCACCTTACCAAAACAATACAAATTTGTAAGCTTTTCTCCTATATATTAATTATACAATATCCAAAGTGACAACCAAATGACATTAAGGAATTTTTAATAAATAATCTATGTCCTAGAACAATAGAGTAACGAAATGAGGGTGTCCTAGAATAGGACCCCTCTTTCATGGCTATAAAATATAGCACTATAATTTTAATATTCTACAAATAGCACAGGATCTTGATACTCTCCATCCTTCAATATTTCAAAATGTAAATGATAATCATCTAATATTTCAAATGTAGCAGTATTTCCAACTGTACCAATAGTCTGACCTTTAGTAACCTCTTCACCAACAGAAACAAACTCAGCAGTCAATAGATTAGCATATCTAGTCTCATATCCATTAGTATGCTCGATTATAACAGTAATACCATATCTAGGGTCATTCTTAATTGCAGTAATCCTTCCAGCCTCAGCAGCCTTTACAACAGTAGTCTTATCAGCTTTAATATCAACACCTGTATGCACAACCCATTCCTTCAAAGTTTCTGAATAAACTAATCTGTCTTGTGCAAACTCCTTCATCTTTTCACCTTCAACAGGTTTTTCAAACTCTGGGTCTTTTACAGGCTCCTCCTGCTTTTCCTCTTCCTTCTTTGGTGCTTCTTCTTTTCTAGGCTCTTCTGTGCTTTCAGAATTTGTTTGTGCTTCTTCTTCATTTGAATTTATTTCTTGTCTTTGTTCTTCTTCATTATTATCTGGTTGTATTAAACTATTATCTAGCATTTCATTAGCTGTCTTTCCAATTTGAGAGCTTGCCTCCTCTGTTTTATCCAACAAATCGCTACCTTGTGATTGCATATCTCCAATAGCCTTTGTCTCTATGTCACTATATGCTTTATCTAAATTTTTATTATATACCTTTATCGTTATAAAAAATGCAACAAGTCCCAAAGCCAAAATTATAATTGCTGCATATAGTGCGCTTTTTAGTCCAAATCCTCCTTCATTATTTCTTCTTCCATTTGTATTTCTTCTATCCGGCCTTCTATCATTTCTCATAATACTTTCCTCCTTAAAGTTTTAGCTTTAGTATAAGTATTTCCTGTTTTTGAAGATTTATACAAAAAGAGTTAAATTTTCATTATTCAAGAGTTAGAATCGCTGTATTAGTATAAAAATGCGTAAGTATCTCATTATATGTATGTCCTTGTTTAGCATATGCATCAGCACCTGTTTGACTAAGACCTACGCCATGTCCATATCCTATTACATTAAATTTAATGCTATCTTCTTTTGTAATTGTAAAATTTGCTGATTTTAATCCAAAAATAGTTCTAACCTCTGTCCCGAGCAAGTTCTTTATTACCAATTCTAATCTTCTTTACTCTTTTTCCTGGAGTATACTCCTTTACTTCCATCCAATTTTCGTCATCAAAATTTACACTCGCATCTGCATATTTGCCTTTAAGCTTCTGCATAAATTCATCTTTTGAAATTACTACTTCTGATGCATATTGCGGATATGCATCTTCTCCTCCGAGTTTCTACTGGATTTAAGTAAGGTAAATCCTTTCCTCCCCATACATTCGATACATTTTCCGTCGTTCCCCCACTATTTGCATGAAAAAATGCATTTATTACCTTTCCTTCATATGCAATGACCTCTCCGTACAGTAGCATTTACAGCCTCTACAATTTTATTCCATCTTTCCTGCTTATTATCTGCCCATCTTTCCATTCTTTTTTCTTTAGATATCCAAGCTTGACAGCAAGTTGCACTATCACATATATCTGCATTTTCATGTGGAGTTCCACTTATTATTTTATATAGTGTATATGTTCTTGCAGCAACACTTTGCGCCTTCAACGCTTCTAACTCATAATCCACTGGCATTTCTGCTGAGACAACCTCTACAATATAATCATCTATTGCTTTTTCTTCCACCTCTCCTGTTTCTCCATGTAAAAGCTTTATCGTTCCAAAATCACTATATGCATATTTTTCAACCTCTAATTCTGGAGCTTCTGGCGGATTTGAAGCCTCTTTAATTTTAAATCTTACTGTAAAAAATATAGGTATTAAAAAGCATACACCTATTAAAATTAGAATATATATTGATATCTTTTTCATACTGCCTCCAAACTAGTTCTCATTCTATCTAAAACCTTTTTTTCTATTCTTGATACTTGTACCTGTGATATTCCGAAGTATTTTTCCAACCTCTGTTTGAGTTTTATTTTTGTAGAACCTTAACAATATTATTTGTTTTTCTTGATTTTTTAATCCTTCTATTAGTTGACTAACTGTTATTCTATTAATTATATCATTTTCTTCATTCTCATTTGATGGAAGTTTATTTATTAATTTAATATTCCTCTCATCCTCTGATTTTCCTTCTTCTCTATATATTGATTCAACCGGATTTCTAGCTTCTAGTGCAGCCGCAATTTCCTCTTTATCTATTTTTAATTTTTCTTCTAACTCCTTCATTGTAATATTTTCTCCTGTCTGTCTCAAATGCTCCTCTTCAAGTTTTCCTATCTTCATATTTAACTCTTTTATACTTCTACTAACCTTTATAATTCCGTCATCTCTAATAAATTTTTTTATTTCTCCTAAAATATATGGGACTGCATATGTAGATAATTTTACATCAAAACTTGTATCAAATCTTTTAATTGCCTTTATAAATCCCATACATCCTATCTGGTATAAATCCTCTGTCTCATATCCCCTTCCGCAAAACCTTTTAACAATACTCCAAATTAATCCCTGATTATCTTGTATCAGTTTAGTCATTGCCTCATTGTCACCGCTGGCTTGCATTTTTTATGTCCTCTATACGATTTTCATACATTTAGGCTTGTCTCCTTTGTTAGTTTTCTTTGATATGTTTAACCATAGTTACTTTAGTTCCAAGTCCAAGTATTGATTCTAAAATTAGTTCATCCATAAAGCTCTCCATTATTGTAAATCCCATTCCAGACCTTTCTAAATCTGCTCTTGTGGTATATAATGGCTCTTTTGCTATATCTACATTTTCTATTCCCTTTCCTGTATCTGATATTTCTATTGTTAACTTTTTATCAATTATGTATGAGTGAATTTTAATAAATCCCTCTTTTCCTTCATATCCATGTATTATACAATTTGTAACCGCCTCAGAAACTGCTGTTTTAATATCTGCAATTTCTTCAATAGTTGGATCAAGGCTTGATGCAAAAGCTGCAACTGTAACTCTTGCAAAAGCTTCATTATTCGATTTACTCGAAATTTCTAAAGTCATTTCATTATCATATTTATCTGACATTTTTTTCGCTCCCTTCTAGCTTATTTTGATAATCTTAGGTATTCCGCTCATTTCTAGTATCTTTCTTATATTTGATTTTACATTAATCATCTCTAAATTCCCTCCAAGCATCTTTACCACCTTATATCTACCAATTAACATACCTATCCCTGCGCTGTCCATGAAAGTAACCTGATCAAAATCAAATACAACTCTTTTAGGAACATATCTCTCAATTTCATTATCAACCTGCCTCCTTATTTTTTCTGACCAATGATGGTCAATTTCTTCTGTAACTCTAAAAGTTAACAGCTTGTCCTTTTCTTGATAATCTATATTCAATTTTCGTTTTCCCTCCTTTTGTGATTTAATTATACAATATATGGAAATTTTTTCCAAGAGCGAAGTTTGAGAAGTTTTGCCGAAATATGAGAAACTTTCGACAAAAAAAATAAAGCCCTATCAGGGCTTATATTTTAAAACTTTATCTCTTCAAAGGAATTTTTATTTATCTCTTTAGGCACATCTATTGGATATTTCCCACTAAAACAACCTGTGCAAAGATTTGGCACATGACAATCCTTTGTTATTTCTTTCAAACTTTCTAAGCTTAAATACTCTAAACTATCTGCACCTATCATTTTTCTTACTTCTTCTACCGTTCTATTATTCATTATAAGGTCTTCCTTATTATCTATATCTGTTCCAAAATAACAAACATCTACAAA
>JAAWCC010000085.1 GCA_022792975.1 Clostridia bacterium
ATACCTTCATGCTTTTTTTCTTGCTCTAAATCTTTTTCCATTATTTCATCGTACTTTTTGCCATATTCATTAATCATTTTTTGACTTATATTATTAAACTTCTGCTTTTTAAGTTCAATTTGTTTAGAAGCACTTTCATAAACTTTTGCACTCTCAAGTTCATATTGTTTTAGACTTAAGTCCCTCTCAAACTTTTCTTCAAAGCCTTTTAAATCTTGTCTAGAAAAACCCTTTTCAAGTATTCTTATATTATTTTCGATATTTTCAATATTTTTATTATAATAATCAGGAGAAACATACAAATAGCACGATTTTTCTTCTATGCCATTAAATAAAGTTTCATGCTTTTCTGTAAGATATGCAGCTCCACCATCTTCAATTTTAATTTCTGAAACACTTGGAAAACAGTATGGAATCCTAGAATGCTCGATTTCTTCATCACTTGGATTAGGGTTATCTTCAAAAAGAACAGCCATAAGAATTCTAGTAATATCATCTTTATTGATAGTAGAATTTCCAGTATCCATTTGAGCGTCTAAAAATTGCATAATCTGATTACTGATTTCATTTTCTTTTCCGCCATTAATTTTTTGCTTAATGTATCCCATGTAATAATCACAAATTGTTTGCTTTAGTTTTTGTACTATTTCCTCATTCGTTTCAAACATAATTTACACCCATAACCTTTCAATAAGGTAAATTTGTTATATTATAGAAATCCAACATAACACCTTACTTATATCATAACAAATTAAAAAAAACAAGACTAAAACTAAATATTTTTAAAAAAGTACAAGTAATTATCAAGATAGTATACAGCTATAATAAAAATCAAATTTTGAATAATTTTCCAAAGTTTGTACAAAATATAAACAAAGGAAAGGGGCAAAAGTATGGAGTCATTATGGAAAAAAACAGAAGGAGAATTAACACAAAACAAACAAGAGCTACTTAAAGAAATAGAGACAGAGGTATGCATAATAGGTGGAGGAATTACAGGAATAAGTACTGCATATGAATTGATTAAACAAGGTAAAGAAGTAGTAATTTTAGAAAGAGATAGTTTAGCGGACAAAACTACTGGAAATACAACAGCAAAAATAACTTCACAACATGGACTTTTCTATGATTATTTAATCACAGATTATGGAGTTAATTTTGCTAAAAAATATTATCAAGCAAATCAAGAAGCAATAAAGAATATTGAACAAATAGTTAATTTTGAAAATATACAATGCGACTTTGAAAGACAAGATGCATTTGTATTTACAGAGGATGCAAAAGAACTAGAAAAAATAAAAAAAGAAGTAAATGCTATAAAAGCAATAGGAGGAGAAGCAGAGTTTATAAACAAAATAGAAGCAAAGGTACGGAAATCTTCAAGGAGCAATAAAATTTCCTAACCAAGCACAATTTAATCCAAGAAAATATTTAAAAGGCTTAGTAGAAAAAATTCGGAGAAAAAGGAGGAAAAATATACGAAAATAGTAAGGTAAAAGTTATAGAAAAGGAAGCAAAGGGATATAAAATTTGTACAGGAAAAGGAGATGTATATGCAAAATACGTAGTAATTGCAACACATTATCCAATAGTAAATTTTCCAGGATTTTATTTTCTAAAAATGTATCAAGAAACTTCGTACGCAATAGCAATAAAAACAAGCGAAAAATTATTTTCAGGAATGTATATAAAGTTAGAAGAACCAAAGATTTCACTAAGAACAGCAAAGGATGAAGACAAAAGATTGGTTATAATAGGAGGAAGCGGACATAGAGTAGGAGCAAAAATAGACTTAGAGTCTGCGTATGAAAACCTAGAAAAAGTAGCAAAAGAAATGTACCCAGATGCAGAAGTATTATATAAATGGAATACACAAGACTGCATAACACTTGACAAAATCCCATATATAGGAGAATTTTCAAAGCTAATGCCAAATGTATATGTAGGAACAGGTTATAAAAAATGGGGAATGACAACATCAAATGTTGCAGCAAATATAATAGCAGACAAAATTTTAGGCAAGACAAATAAATATGAAGAAATATTCACATCAACAAGGTTAAATCCAATAAAAAACAGATGGGAATTTGGAGAAATGATAAAAGAAACAACAAATTCATTAATTATAAATAAATTTAGAGGACCAGAGGACCATCCAAGCTGTTCACATTTAGGGTGCGAGCTATCATGGAATAATTTGGAGGAGACATGGGATTGTCCTTGTCATGGCTCGAGATTTGACAAAGATGGCAATAGAATATATGGACCAGCAATAGATGATATAAAAATAAAACTGGAATAGCTCCGCCTCTCAGAGAGGCGAAGCCATTCCAGCATTGCTTTTCTAAATCAATAACCCTGAACATACTCCCCAGTATCCGCCTTCACGACTTCAAGCTTCTTTGTTGACTTGACAGAAAGAAGGCGAACGGTATCAGCGGTCTGGTTTGAAAAAGAGTGGCTGTCCCCAAGCTTGCAGAGCTCTCCGAGTCCATCATCAATCAAGAAGTAGATCTCGCCGTCATCAGTGTGCGTGTGCAAGAGGATTTCTGTTTGAGGGGGAATTGACAGAACAGCAACTTCGGTATCGTCAGAACGATACACCATGCGTTTGGTTACCTCTCCGCCAGAAACATATTCACGGGGGAGAGAGGAGGGCTGGGGCTGAAAAGCTTTGTTCATGATGAAGTCTCCTTTTTACATAGAATATTTTAAGACTACCTAAATATATTATAGCACAAAAATTAATATAAATCAAATAAAAAAAGCATTAACTCATAGTATTCTGAATTAATGCTTTTTTTATATAGTTAATACTCCTTTTGGCTCATCTGAGTTTAACTCAGAATTACCCGACTTATGGTCGGGGCGACAGGATTCGAACCTGCGACCCCATGGTCCCAAACCACGTGCGCTACCAACTGCGCTA
>JAAWCC010000086.1 GCA_022792975.1 Clostridia bacterium
ACTTAACGATGTGAACACGTATAACCTCAATACGTGTTCACATATTTTATCATATATTTTTTTATTTGTCAAGCATTGTATTGCTAATTCCCCTAAGTTTTTACAATTGGAAATTTATATAATTATCTTGCTCTATCTCCACCTTTTTGTGCTCCAGTGGCACTTGCTGTTCTTCCTCCTGCTATTGAACCATTAGAAACAATTTCTACTTCTACTTTCTGTCCTGACTGGTCTACTCCATGTGATTTAGGTGTAGGTGTAGCTATAGTTTCTCCGTTGTTTATTTTGTCTCTAAACGCTTCAGTTCTTCCTGCTTTTGATCCATTTCCTGCCTTTTGTGCTTCTGTGGCTTTTGCCCTCTTCTCTTGTGCATCTATTCTTGCTGATTTTAAGTCTTCTTTTGCTTGTTTCAATGTCGAATTGAGTTCAGCTTTTTCCTTGTTTTCTCTTTCTGCAACCTTGTCTTGTATTTTTTTAAATTCTTCCTCTGTATAAACTTCTAATCCTATTAAAAAATCGGCACGTTCTTCTAATTGACTTATTGTTAAATAAGGCATCTGTTTACTAATAGCACTTTTTATCGAATCATTAAAACCTTTATCATTGAAATTATATTCTGCATTTCCTTTACCCTCTGAAGCAGCTCTAGATTTCATTGCAGCCTCCATTTCACTTCTTGTAAAATCTCCTCTTGCAATATACATAGCAGCTACACTTTCTATTTCTTCTAGATTCATTGTAGATAAATCTGCTTTTACATATTTAACACCCATTTTTTCTGCTTCTTCTTTGTCTCCGTTTTCTATTGCATCCTCTATTTTGCGCCTCGCACTCGCTTCATAATCTGCTATTTTTACTTCTATTTGATTTATTCTTCTTTCTAAATTCTTTACTATTCCTTCTGCAGCCTTCGCATCTCTTTCTTCCTGAGGTAATCCTCTCAAAGCTTCCTCTAATCGCTCGTCAAAAGATGGTACTCTATCAAATAAATGGCTAAAGTCCTTCCCCAAGAACTTACCAAGTTTAGGAAATTTAAGTGCTAGTCTATCTAATAAACTTGGATTTCCATGATATTTGTCAACAAAAGCTCTTCTAAATTTTTCTTTTTCGGCCTCCTTCATTGCTTTATCTAACGAACGTTCAAATTTCTTTTCTTCACGTCTTGCCTTTCTTTTTTCTGACCATGATAAATTCGTTTCTTCTCCTGAATCCAAATCTTGGTCTGAATCCAAATCTTGGTCTAAGACTGGGTCTGGAGGTATTACTGGTTGTCCTAATCCTGAGCCTCTGTCTGTTCCTCTATTTCCATTACTACCTTTATTATTTTTATCTTTGTCTCTTCCTTGGTCACCTCCTTGTTGTTGATTTTCAGGTTTATCATTATCTTTTTGAGGTTCTTCTCTCTTTTTAGGCATTCCTAACTTTTCTTTCAAATCTTTTTCTGGTAAACTTGCAATTGCCTTCCAGCCCATCCCCTTAAATATATTATTCCATGGGTCTGTGCATTTTGCAATTACTTTGTCTAAGGCATTTTGTCCGTTTATTACACTCTATTAAATCATTCTTTGCAGCTTCTGCTGCTTTATCAATTGCTGATTTGTCACCTAATTCAGCTTTTCTTTCTTCTAAATCTGCAATAGTTGATTTAATTGCCTTTATAGTTGTTTTTCCCTTCATATTCTTTAGAGTATCTCTTGCTTCTTCTAATTCTTCGTCAATTTCGCCCATTTTTTCACTTAATTCTTTTTGCTTATCTCTGGCTTCTTTAAGTCTTCTTCTTGCTTCTTCTAGAGCCTTTTCTCCCTCTGCTTTTCTTTTTTCCGCTCTTGTTTTTACTGCTTCAACAGTTTTCAGCCTTTTATCTACTTTAGGAAATGCCTCTAATATGCCTCTTTCTCCTTGAAGCTGTGTGCTGATATCAATCATTTCATTTACAGTTTGTTCGTTTGCAGCTTTATTGGAATTATTTCCAAGCCTTCCCATTGTTTGTCTTCTAACTATTTCAGTTTCCATATTCTTGGTCTCAGCATCAATTACTTGTATTCTTGCTTGAATTTGCTCAGGAGTAACATTCTTTAATTCTTCATATACCTCCTGCCAATTTTCTCCCGTAACTAAAGTCTCCTCTGCTACTTTTATATAAGATTTCTTTCTAGCCATGTTTTGACCTCCTAAATTTATCTATATTTAAAGTTAAAATTTCCCTATTTTATAGTACATATTAATTTTACTATAAATAAGTATATTTGTCAAGGCTTTACATAAAATAAAAAGCTTCTAATGCTCTTTTTGCAAGAGCTTCATATCTAAGCTTTTTGTCTCTTATTTTTACATCAAGTTCTGGAAGTATTCCGAAAATTTGCGTTCATTGGTTGAAAATTACTGTTTTCACTTGATATATATGAGCTTAGTGCACCTATCATTGTTAGTTTTGGAAATTCTAATTTTTCTTTTCCTTTAATTCTTTGCACTATGTTTAATCCGAACCACCATTCCGAGAAGCAATAGCTTCAACATATCCCTCTACTCCTGTTATTTGTCCTGCAAAGTAAATCTGTTCATTGTTTATAAGATTATATGTGCTATCTAGTAATTTAGGTGAGTTTATGTAAGTATTTCTGTGCATTACTCCATATTTTATAAAATCTGCATTTTCAAGTCCTGGTATTTTACTAAATACTCTCTTTTGCTCACCAAATTTTAGATTTGTTTGAAACCCAACCATGTTGTACAGCGAGCCCTCCTTGTTATCTTGTCTCAATTGGACTATTGCATATGGTCTCTTTCCTGTTCGTGGGTCTTGAAATCCTACTGGCTTTAATGGTCCAAATCTTAAGGTGTCTATTCCTCTTTTTGCCATTACTTCTACTGGCATACACCCTTCAAATATCTCCCTCTTTTCAAATTTATGTAATTCTACAATCTCTGCATTAGTGAGTTCTTTCCAAAATTCTTCATATTCTTCCTTATTCATAGGAAGATTTATATAACATGCATCACCTTTTCCGTATCTATCACCTAAAAAGCCTATGTCCATATTAATTGTATCTTTTTCAATTATTGGTGCGGCAGCATCATAGAAATATAATTTTTCATCACCTGTTATTTCTGCAATTTCAGTACTTAAGCTATCAGTCGTAAGCGGCCCGAGTTGCTATAACAACTATTTTATCTTTTATAAGCTCTTTTAAATGTATATCTGCTCCGAACCTCGGCTTCAACTATTTCAATATTTTCCATTTGTCTTATATTTTTTGTAACTAAATCAGAATATTTCTCTCTATCAACTGCAAGTGCTTGTCCTGCTGGTACTGATGTCTCATCTGCACATTTAATAAGTAAGCTATCTAGTTTCCTTAATTCCTCTTTTAGAAGTCCACATGCATTTGTTATCAGGTTTGATTTGAAAGAGTTGCTACATACTATTTCTGCAAAATCCTTGTTTGTATGTGCAGAAGTAAATTTTTTAGGCTTCATTTCATATAAGCATACTTTTATTCCTCTTTTTGCTATTTGGTATGCAGCTTCACATCCTGCAAGTCCTGCTCCTATTATTACTATCATTTATTATATCTCCCTTCTTATGTTTACTTTTTTATAATTTTATGTTATAATAGTTTTAAGATATGTCAAGTACTATCTGTAAAATCAATGCAGACCATAATCTAAATTTTTTAGGAGGAAAACATCATGCGTAAAGGAAAATTTCGGAGGGAAAGAAAAAAACGGCAAAGAAAGCGCATAGACAATCGGGCAGGAAATCTCGCCCTAATCCTCTTAGCCTTGTTTATCTTTTTCTTCACGGATATTCCCAGCGTACTATGGGAATTTCTACCGTCTCTTATTGTCCTTGCTTTTTTCGCCTTCGTATGCTTTGTTATCAAATTGTTTATCTGATAAACGCCAAGACGCCTGCCCTTCTCACGTAGGGCGGGCGTCTTTGGCTTATATTATTCTAACACATATCTTTTAATCAATCCAATTCCTAATGCAAATGTTATCAATATTATAGCTGTTAATCCTATGTAAAGCTTAGCTCCTCCTGTTTTTACTGCTAGTATTACTGGCGCATCATCTATATCGTCTTCTCCTGGCACTTTATTATCAGGTGTTGAGTCTACATCTGGTGAATCACTATCATTTTTGTCTTTGCTTATTTCAGCTAAATTTATTTTCTCTCCTAAATTATTAGCATCATTTATCCATGTAAGAACTATCTTTACAGTTGCTGTTTCTCCTGGCTTCAGAAGTGTATCTTTTAAGTAATCTGTAACAACTACTCCATCTTCTAAAACCTTCCACTTCCATTCCTTGTTATCCTCTTCATTGAATTTCAAACCTGTTGGGATATAGTCTTTAACTTCTTTTACATATCCTTCAATCTCCCCTTGGTTTTCAACTCTAATTGTATATACATATTTAATAGTTATTGTTTTTAACTCTTTTTCTGGTATTTCTATCTTAACTGGCGCCTCATTCTTTGATGTTTCTGCTGTATGTCCTGTATCTATTATTATTTCTTCTCCACCCTTATGAGTTATTTTAGCCTGTGAAACCCATTTTAAAAGTGCTAAGTCGAAATATTTTACTCTTACATTATCATAATCAATATCGTCCTCATTCTCTCCATCTGGAGCATATGGTGTATCTCTATTTGGCTCTGAGTCTATATCATCATCTGAATCTGCTGATATTTGAGCAACATTCTTTAATATTTTCTTAGAATCTTCTACCGTTTTTGCCACATGTGTCACTTTAAATGCAAGCTTTACATCTCTGTAATCTGGATTTGTATTACTTATCTCTGCTTCTGGTTTAAATGCTTTTATTTCATTCCTTCTTCCAGTCTCTTTTTCTTGTTTTTCTGATAGATAATCTGTTATGATATATTTTGCTTTGCTTGTGTCATTAGTTTCTTCTTGATTTTCATCTAGCATCTTCCATCCATATTCTTTATTTATTTCATGCTCTGGTAAGAATACTAATCCTTCTGGCATATCGTCAGTTATTTCATTTGCATAACCATTTGCTTGGCCTTCGTTGAAAACTCTTATAGTATATATTACTGTATTTCCAGTTGCTAATTCTACTGGGTCTTTTCTGTGGTTATAACTAATTTTGCCATTTTCATATGATACTTCTGGGTATCTATTATTTATAGGTGTGTTTTGTACTTGTGTTATAAACTTTCTTAAAGCTAAATCGAAGTCTGGTTTTACCAATACTTTTTCAAAGTCATCATCATCCTCTTGACCTGGTACATATGATTTATTTTCTTCATCTTCTTTATAATGTGGTCTGTCCTTATCATTTGGTATTTCAAATTCTTTATTTGGAGCTTTATCTCCATCCGGCTTTGAGTCTCTATCTTCTTCAATTATATTGCCAGCCTCATCCTTCATTTCTGTTATTTGTGCTAAGTTTGTTAATATTGTGTTTCCTTCTACCTTTTCGTCTACTTTGCATACTATCTGTACATCTATATAGTCAAGTACTCCATTTCCATCATATGCCTCGAGTAATTTTCCATTTGTCCTATCTTTATATACTTCTTCTCCTTTTGTATTTTCCTCAGCTGTTATTGTTGTTTTTACTTCTCTTGTAGCTTGGTTATAACTCCATCCATATTTTTTGTTAATTTCATTTTCTGGTAAGTATATTAGATAGTTAGGTAAATAGTCTGTCACTTCACTCACATACGCATTTATGTCACCTTCATTGTATAATCTTATTGTATATACAACTTCGCTTCCTTTTTTTACACCTACTGGCACTTTAGAATGAATATATTCAGCTGTTGTATCCTTGTATGTATCTAAAGTGCTTGTATTTACCTTTGGTACCCTTGATTCTTCTCCTTCTCTAATGTTTCCATCTACCTCTGTTATGAACTTTCTTAAAGCTATATCTACTTCTGGCACTGGTACTACCACTTTTTCAAAGTCATCGTCATCCTGTTGTCCTGGCACATATGGTTTATTTATCTCTGTGTCTTTATATGTTGGAAAATCTTTTTCATTTGGCACCTTTACATTATTGGGTGTTGAGTCTTTATCTTTCTCAACTTGTCTTCCATTTTCATCTTCTTCTTTTGTTATCTCTGCTATATTAGTCATTTTTGTTGTTGTTTTTATTGGCATTATTTGACAATGTATTTCTACTTCTATATAGCTTATTGTATCTTTTTCTTTATCATAGGCCGGAATTGTAACTTCTTCAAGTGTTTTTCCTATTACTGCATTTGTTAGCTTTCCTCCTGCACCTGTAATTTTACATTTATTATTGGTTACTACTTTATTGTGTCCTGCTTTGTCTCCTGCACTTGATGTCCACCAATCTCCATTTGAATCATTTCCTGTTTTATCTGGGTTTGGTACATATTTTAGGTTACTTGATATATAATCTGTTATTTCTGTGACCTTTCCGTCTACTTCACCCTCATTATATACTCTTATTTTATATTTTACGACATCTCCTATATATGCTTCAATTGGCTCCTTACTATGTATATATGTTGCTGTATCAGCACCCTTTCTTAATTCTGTCGTATCTACTGTTGGTACTCTGTTGTAAGTCTTATCTCCTATTTTTGCTATAAATTTTCTTAAGGCTAGGTCTATTATAGGCTTTTCTATTATTACTTTATCAAAATCATCATCATCTTGTTGTCCTGGTACATATTCTTTTTCTAGTTCACCTTCTTTATAGCTTGAAAGTGGTCCATTAAGTTGTTCATTTGGTAAATCACTTCCTGGTTGTACCTTGACATTTCCAACATCTGAATCTCTATCTTCTAAGTTTCTTCTATCTTTATCTGCCATTTTTGTAACTTCCGCAATGTTTGTTATTGCTTCTCCATATGGTGCGTTTTCCATTACAATACAATCTATTTCTATATCAACATAACTTAAGGTATATCTATTTTTTCCATTTGCTATATTCTCGTTTCTTTTAGCTGCTGGTATTAACACCTCTGAAAGCTTCTTTCCAACTAAACTTTCGTAGTTTAATTCTCCTCCTGCTCCGACAATTTTACAATTTTCTGTTGTTCTGTATATATATCCTCTTTCTCCATCTTCTTCACTTGGTGTCCAATAGACTTCTGTTTCTGGTTTATTTTGAGGAATTATCCTTGATAAGTTTGTTGGTAAATAGTCTTTAACCTGTTCTACATAAGCATCTATTTCACCTTCATTGTATAATCTTATTGTATATGTAACTGTATCTCCTATTTTTACTGACACTGGTTTTTTGGGATGATTATATATCGCTGTTGTTTGTAGCTCTCCTCCAACTTCTGTATTAAAATAACTTGTGTCTACATCTGGTATTCTAGTTTTATTATCTTCTATTTTTATTCCATTTACTGCTGATATAAATTTTCTTAAGGCTATATCTGCCTCTCCTTTGCTTTCTTCAACTTGGATTACTGGTTGTTGATTTGCAAAGTCTGTTCCTGCTAGGTATATTGTCATATCTCTTTTTGGTGTGTAAATACTTCTTCCTGCTGCTTTTGCTCCTGTAATTAAGTTTCTGTATAGTGTAATTGCATGATTTTGCCTTTTAGTTCCCCATTGATTGCTAATTTCTGCTATATTTATTGGCTTACCATCTATCTCTATTATTCCTCCTGGAAGTTGTGGAAAGCTTAGATTATATATATCTGCAAATGTTTTGTATTTATCTTTTCCATTTTCTTTTCCTGTATTAAATTGGTCGAATGGACCGTCTCCTTCTGCATAAAGCCATAAGGTTGGTAAGGCTTCTTGATTATATGCTGATTGGTCATTATTTGTGAAATACCATATTGCAAGTTGTTGTATAACTTCAATGTCTGCTCTAGTTAATACACTTCTTTTTACATCTATATTTTGTCCTGATACTATAAGCTTAGCTTGATCAAGTTCTTCTTGTGTATATCCTGCACCCTTTGTTTGATCTAACAAATATGCTGTCATATCTGCTTCAGTTGCATCTTCTAGTAACATATTATCTAGCAGCCATAATACTGAATAGAATTTATCTTTATTTTGGTTTTTAAATAGAGTTACTTCTGATGTTACTGAATTATATCTTTGCACTAATTGATTAAAGGTTTCTTCTATATTCTTTTTTGATAGTGGAAT
>JAAWCC010000087.1 GCA_022792975.1 Clostridia bacterium
ACCCCATATCTATTGTTATAGAATCTCCAGACTTAATCATACGATTAGTAGGTGTAGCATGTGGCATAGAGGAATTCTCTCCGGCTTGCAACTATTGTATCAAATGCACATACAGCATCATGCTCTCTAAAAAAATTTTCCACTTCAATTGCAATTTCCCTCTCAGTCATTCCCTTTTTTACAAACTGCAAAAGATGCAAAAAACAAGCATCAGTTATTTCACATGCTTTTTTAATATATCGTAGTTCTTCTAAATCTTTAATCTGCCTTTGCTTCTCAATAATTCCTTCAGTCTCAACTAAAGAATGAATTTTATATAAATGCATAATCTCTTTATATTTAGCATAAGTTACATAATCTTCTTCAAATCCTACATTTTCGCAAAACATAAAATAGTTCTCATAATCATCAAAAGATAAATCTCTCCTATTTACAACAATTATCTCATCGTCAATCATAAGGGTTCTTTGAACCTTCTCTATATATCTATCATCTGTTATATAATAATTCTCCCTCAAAGTTAAAAGTAAAGTCCCTTCTGCATCAATGTTAGTCAAATAATGTACATTCACAGGATTTAATACAATCATTCCCTGTATGTCTTGTGATTTTAGATTATTCCTAATGTATCTGAGCCTATCATTCATATAAATAAACCTCCTTTTCTATGCCATGCCTAAAGTGAAAATCTTTGCAAGAACCATATAAATAATACCAAATGGTACAAGAATATTTATAAAACAAGCAACAACTATAAAAGGTCCAAAAGGAATATACTCACTTTTCTTTTTAATCTTTGTTGCAAGTAGAAATACACTAACAATAGCAGCAAATAAAAATGCCATAAGTGTTATCGTTATAATATTTGCAAGCCCAAAATAAAGTCCAAGTGCTCCCATAAACTTTACATCTCCAAAGCCCATTGCCTCTTTGCCTGCAATTAATCCACCAATTAAAGTAATAATCAGAAATACTCCTCCACCGAACTGCCATTCCAAGAAGTGAATCAGTAAGTAGATTCATATTATATAAACCTGCAACAAAGCTTGCTGCCAGTCCCACCTCAAATATAGTAAGATTTAGTCTGTTTGGTATTATCTGATGCTTATAATCTATTACAAAAGCTGATATAAGCATTGGCGTTAATATTATATATTTTATTAACTGCAAATTATTTAAAAATTGGTTTTTTATGCCATACATAACAAGTAAAACTAAATATATTATAACATTTATAATTAGCATTGGATAATCAATTTTAAACTCTTTAAAAAAATCCTTTGAAAGTACTTTTTTATGCTCTGGCATCCTCTTTATGCACCAACTTGTAATTTGTCCAGATACAACTCCAAGTATACAAAATAGCACATAAAAAAGTATATGTATATTAAATGGATACATTTAATTTTCCCTCCTATTTTTTTTCAGATATCTCCTAATCAAAGCATCTTCAAGTGGTCTTTTTATCCTTGTCATAAGTATATCACGCTTGTCTATTGGTTTTGTAAGTATAGAAAACATCTTAGACCTATTTGCACCAATTACATCTGTAAAAATCTGGTCTCCTGCCACTGCAATTTGACTTTCCTCGAGATTTAATGCTTGTTTTGCTTTAATGAAGCCTTTTTTTAATGGTTTTTTTGCAAACATGATATATGGTATATCTAATCTTTTTGAGACCATTTCTACTTTTTCCTTTTTGTTTGTATTAGATAGTATATAAAATTTTATGCCTTGTCCCTTCAAATTATTACACCATTCTTCTGCACCCTGAAGCAAATTTTTATCAAAATCCAATAAAGTATTATCTATATCCAATATCAATGCTTTTATACCATTTTCTTTTAAAAAATCTATTGTTATTTTAGTTACATTATCTAAGTAAATTTGGGGATAGATTAACATACTAATTTTCTCCTTTTTAACTTGGTAATATTCTATCAGTACATAACGTTTTTGTCAAATTATATTTACAAAATAAAGACTTTAGTATATAATTTTATAAATAAAATGGAGGAAAAATAAAAAAAAATGGAATATACTGAAGAAAAAATACTAAAAGCAAAAAAATTTAATAGAAAAATATTTCCTATATATAAAATGTTTTCTTGGGATTTACTCTTTTACTATTCTGTAAGCTTTCTATTTCTAACACAAGTAAAAGGATTTTCTGCGTCAAATGTGCTACTTTTTGATGCTTTTTATACTGTCTTCAAATTTTTATCACAAATACCAAGTATAAATATTACTGAAATTATAGGTAAAAGAAAAAGCTTATTAATTGCAAATATATTTGTATCATTAAGTATTTTAACATTAATCTTAACTCAAGAAATGTGGCATGCAATACTTGCAAACGCTTTTATGGGAATTGGATATTCCTTAAAAACACTTGTAGACTCTGTATTTTTACGTGATCAAATTGTAATAAAAGAACACCCAGGAACTGCATTTTCAAACTTAGATGGCAAAGGCTCTGCCTTCTGGTATGCTTTTGATGCAATCACATCTATATCTTGTGGTTTTTTATTTGTATTTAATGCATATTTACCTATGGCTCTTTGCCTATCAATGTGTATAATCTCTTGCATTTTAGCTTTTACATTTAAGCCATATGAAGATTTATCTAAGAAAGTAAAATTAGAAGAAAGCGGAAGTTATAAGCAATATATTAAAGATTTAAAAATTGCATTTAAAAATATTTTCAAATCACGTAGGTTAAAAGCACTCTTTCTATTTTCGGGAATGTTTGCTGCATTACTCACCATGCGTTCTACTGTTGCAAGTAGTTTATTTATAGAAATAAGCATTCCAGAGCAATACTTTGGAATTATATTTGCAGGTCTCACAATGCTCTCAGCAATTGCATCTAAATTTCAAAATATTTTCCATACAATATTAAGAAACAGAGTTTTAACATATTTTTCACTTGTTTTCTCTTTATCCTTAATAGTAGTTGGGCTTACAGCTATGTTTAGCATGAACTTTGTATTTACAATAATAGTTGTAATTTCCATGTATGCTTTGCAATACATTATAAAAGGTCCATATTACACTTTGATAAAAAGATACTTAAATAGTTTTTCTAGTTCTACAATGGCACCAAAAATCTTCTCTGTAAACACTCTTGTAGAAAGCTTATTTAGTACAGTAATGTGTTACCTTGCATCAATACTTTTAGAGCATACACTTACTGCTAATGCAGTTGCTATACTTGGATGCGTCTTCTTAATAGCTTTTATATTCATTCTTGATTATATGAAGGATAAAATAGGTTTAAAGCCTGAAGAATACGAAAAAAAGGATATTAACTTCACAGAAGTACATTAAAGCCTTTATATTTTATAACGAACCAATAAAAAACCTCCAGCAATCGCTAGAGGTTCTATTTATATCAATATATAAATTAATTATTTACTAATTCTTTTAATGCTTTTCCAGCTTTGAAAACTGGAGCTTTTGATGCAGGTATTTTGATTTCTTCTTTAGTTTGTGGGTTTCTTCCTTTTCTAGCTGCTCTTTTTCTAACTTCGAAAGATCCGAATCCAACTAATTGTACTTTGTCTCCCTTTACTAATGCTTCTGTAATTGCTTCTGTCATAGCGTTTAAAGAAGCCTCTGCACTTTTTTTAGTTGCTCCTGTTTTAGCAGCTATAGCTGCGATTAAATCAGATTTGTTCATTTAAATTACCTCCTATAAAGATTCGTTTATGTAGAT
>JAAWCC010000088.1 GCA_022792975.1 Clostridia bacterium
GCCCTTTCCTTAAAATAGGGATTTATTAAACAAACAGGGTATAAATTAAATACCCTGTTTTGCAGTATTTTAGGGAGTAAAAAATGGAGCAAAAGGATAGATTAAAATTTTATAAAATAAGTGATAGATATATAGAATATTTGAGCAAATTTGATAAGCATGTTAGCTGGAATAAAGAACAGAAGAGACCGTATATAGGTGTTGTACTTGATATTGGGGAGTATTTATATTTTGCACCATTGTATTCTTATAAGAAAAAATATGAGAGCTATAAAGGAAATCCAAGTTTTATGAGGGTTCAAGATAGAAAAGGGAGAGAGTTATCCATAATAAGATTAGCAGAAATGATACCAGCTCCAAAAGAGGTAGTAACTTTAATGGATTTTGGAGAAAGAGGAGAAAAGTATCAGGATTTATTACAAGCAGAGAATGATTTTATAAATGATAATAGGGAAAATTTATATAGAAAGGCGAGAAAGCTTTATAAGAATGTAACAGAGGTTAAAGTGCCGTTTTTTGTAAATATAGCCTGCAACTATAAAGTGTTAGAAGAAAAGAGCAAAAGTTATCAAATATAAGTAAGAGAAAAAAGTGAGGCGAGCCTTGCTTTTTTTTTATATAGAGTATATAATACTAAAAGAAAAGCTAAAATTAGAGAGGGATTTTTATATGCAATATGATAGTATAGAAAGAAATATTGATTATACATTTAAAGATAAAAACTTGCTAAAAACTGCACTTACACATACATCTTATGCACATATGCATGGTATAGAAAGTAACGAAAAACTAGAATATTTAGGAGATAGTATTTTAGAGTTTATTACAAGTAAATATTTATATAACCATTATAAAAAACTTAATGAAGGTGAAATGACAAAGGTTAGGGCAACAGTTGTATGTGAGGACAGTCTTTATCAAGTTGCAACCAAGCTTGAAATTGGAAAATTTTTAATTACAAGTAAGGGAGAGGGGTTTGGAAATGTGACTAATAAGGCAATCCTTGCAGATGCTATAGAGGCGATAATTGCTGCGATATTTTTAGATAGTGATATATATTTAGCTGAGAAATTTATTGTTAATAATCTTTCAGCAGCTGTCGAAGCTGCAAGTAAAAATGTTGGCATCAAGGATTATAAAACTGTTTTACAAGAGAAACTTCAAATTCATGGAAATGTTAAGATAGAATATGTAATAGTTTCAGAAGAAGGGCCTGACCATAATAAACACTTTGTTTCCGAGGTTTTATGTGAGGGGAAGGTTTTAGCAATAGGAGAAGGAAGAAGTAAGAAAGCAGCAGAAATGGAGGCCGCAAAAAAGGCACTAGAGAATATGAAAAACTAGGGGGGACAAGTAATGAAATTGATTAATGAGGTATTTATTGGAAGTCTTACTGGAAAAAGTGAAGAGGAACAAAAAGAATTTTTAGAAAAATTCAGAGAAGATAATAGAAAAGATAAAGTAAAAATATCAATTGCTCCAGATTTAGTGGATAAAGAATTTTTAAAAATGCTCAAAAGCTTTAATGTAACTGCTATTGAGCTTGAAATTCAATCTACAAATGGATATATTTTGAAAAAATGTGGATATCAATATACAATGGAGGATATAAAGAAGGCAACTAAAATGAGCAAATGGAGAGGATTTAAAGTATCCCTCCAGGTTGGAGTAGGACTTCCAGATAGTACTAAAATAGATGAACTTAATACAGCAAAAGAACTTGCTAGATTAAAACCTAATTTAGTTAGAGTTTATCCAATGGTGGTGGTAAAAAATACATTACTAGAGCAAGAATTTGAACATGGGAATTTTGAGCCATTGACATTAAACCAAGCAATTGAAAGATGTAAAGAAATGGTATATGCTTTTAATAGAAATAAAGTTAGTCAAATAAATATTGTTAAGCAAAACGAATTAAATAAATCAGAGGAAACAGAGATTGTTGCAGGAGCATATCATGAGGAATTTGCACAACTTGTGGCAGATAGTATTTGGTATGATAGCATAGTGGATAAAATAAAAAAATATAACGTTAAGGTTAAGAAAGTAAAGGTCGAAGTAAATCCAAAAGAATTACCTAATATATTAGGGCATAACAATGAAAATGCGGAAAAATTACAAGAGTACTATGATGTAGAAATAAAAGCAGAGGGAAATCCAAATATTAAGCCAGGAAAGTCTAATTTGACCATATTAGAGGTTTATTCTAATTAAAATGTGAAGGAGGTTTTAGTTTATGCTAAAACCATTTATATATTATGCTAAAAAAGCAAAATTATGAAGTTTTATATCTATAAATGAGTATTATAAAAGCTAGAATAAAATTCTTAAACTGGCAAATAATACCCAATGGGAGAAGTTATATGAAAAAAATTGTTAGTGATTTTATCTCAATAATTATTGGTTGTACATTTATGGCACTTGGAATTGTATTATTTTTACTTCCAAATCAGCTTTCGTCGGGGGGCTTTAGTGGTATTGCAACGGTACTCTATTATTTGCTTAAATTTCCTATTGGAACCGTTACTTTAGTTTTAAACATCCCTTTTTTCATTATTGCACTTTTCAAACTACGGTAAACGTTTTTTTGTTAAAGCACTTTTTGGAACTGTTACTTTATCTTTTTTGCTTAATTTGATTGAAGGATTAGTTCAAAATATTCCAGTACTCACAGAAGATAGATTGTTAGCTAGTATTTATGGAGGATTAGTGATAGGTATTCGGAAATTCTATTATTTTAAAGTCTGATGCTTCAACAGGAGGAACAGAGCTTATAAGTAATATAATTTCTAGGAGCTTTCCCAGATTTAAAACTGGAAGCTTGATGACTTGTTTTGATATAGTAGTAGTTGCAATTAATATGTTAGCTTTAAAGGAGATTGAGATAGGCTTATATTCTGCTATTGCAATTTATATTATAAGTAAGGTTATAGAGATAATTGCTGAGGGTGTAAATTTTACAAAAATGATTTTTATTGTTTCTGATAAGTATGAAGAAATTTCAAGGGAAATAAGTGAACAACTAGGTAGGGGGAGTACTGCTATAAGTGCAACTGGAATGTATGAAAACCAAAATAGGACTATACTTTGGTGTGTAGCCTCTAAAAATGAAATTACTAAAATTAGACAAATTGCTTATAAAATTGATAAAAGTTCCTTTATGTCTATTTTCAATGCTAGAGAAGTTTATGGAATGGGATTTAAGAAAATATAGTCTTGA
>JAAWCC010000089.1 GCA_022792975.1 Clostridia bacterium
ACCAGTAACCTTTATCTTTTTACCATTTTCATCCATTGCTTCAACCGTAACTTCCTCTGGTCTTATTGCTTTAACATATTTATTAGGGAAGCTTAGGCAACCTTCTTCTACTTCTTGTTTTCCTTTTGTCTTTACAACAACAGGATTTATTAGTTTTAGAATTGGCTTTTCATCATACAAATCTATTACTATTATATTTTTTAAAATTCCCACCTGAACTGCTGCAAGACCTACTCCATCATATTTATGCATCGTATCTATCATGTCTTGTATCAATTCTTTTACCTTATCGTCAATTGTCTCTACATCTTTTGATTTTTTCTTTAGTATTTCGTCTCCTTCTCTTCTTATATTTCTTAGTCCCACTTTTTCCCCTATCCTTTCCTAATTCATATTATTTGGATTAATGTCAATACTTATTCTTGTATTCTTTGATATTTTAATACTATTAATGCTCAAATTTATCTTATTTATAATGTATTTTCCGCAATTTACATTTTACAATTATTCTCCACCTATATCTATTTTTGATTTTACTTATAGGTGATGGCATTGGAGAATAAATTTGCATTTCTCTTTCATTTGTTTTTAAAAGATTTTCATATATTGTATTTATAATGTCTTGTACATTATCTTCTTCAAAATCACTTACTTCAATTTTTATTATATCGCAAAATGGTGGATATTTCAAGACTTTTCTTAACTCTATTTCTTGATTATAGAATTTCATATAATCTTGCTTTTTTGCACATTCAATTGGGAAGCTTTCTGGATTATATGTTTGTATTATTACATTTCCCTTTTCTCCTTCTCTTCCTGCCCTTCCGTGCTACTTGTACTAAAATATCGAAAGTTCTTTCATTACTTCTAAAATCTGACATATACATATTGCTGTCTGCTGCAATAACTCCGAACTAATGTAACATTTGGAAAATGGTGCCCTTTTACTACCATTTGAGTTCCGATTAATACCTCTATATTTTCATTTTTAAATTTGTTTAAGATTGTTTCATATGAATTCTTTTTAGTTACTGTATCTATATCCATTCTTATAGTTTTTGCCTCAGGAAACATTTTGTTTATTTGCTCCTCTAATTTCTGCGTGCCTGTTCCAAAATACCTTATATTTTTACTTCCACATTCTGGACATTCTGTATCATTTTTTCTTTCGTAACCACAGTAATGACATTTTAGTCTATTTTGTTTTAAATGATATGTAAGAGTTATATTACATTTAGGACAACTTGCAGTATATCCACATTCTCTACACATGACAAAGGTGGAATATCCACGTCTATTCAAAAATAATATAGTTTGCTTTTGTTTTTTAATATTTTCGTCTATCAATTCATAAAGTCTATTACTTATCATTGATTTATTTCCAACAGCTAATTCCTGCTTCATATCTATTACTTCTACTTTTGGCAGTTCTGCCTCGTTTGCCCTATTTTTTAAGGTTAATACTCCATTCTCCTTTTCTAATCTGTAATATGTACCTAAATCTGGTGTTGCACTTCCTAATACTAAAGGAATATTTTTTTGCTTTGCCAAATACAATGCAAGTTCTTTTGCATTGTATTTAGGCGTCATATCAGATTTATATGACGCATCATGCTCCTCGTCAATTATGACTATTCCTAATTCTAATACAGGTGCAAATATAGCAGATCTTGCACCTATAACTATTTTTGCTTCTCCTTTTTCAAGCCTTTTCCACTCATCATATCTTTCACCAACTGACAATTTGCTATGAAGCAATGCTATTTTTTCCTCTCCAAACCTTGCAATAAATCTATCTACCATTTGAGGAGTAAGAGATATTTCAGGAACCAAAACAATAGCTGTTTTCCCTTTATCTAATACCTTTCCGAATCAATTGTAAATAAATCTCGGTTTTTCCGAGAGCCTGTTACTCCATGTATTAAAAATTCTTTAAAAGCCTTATCATTTATTGCACCTTCTATTTTATTCATTGCCTTTTGTTGTTCTTTTGTTAAAGGCAGATTTTTTGTTTTTGGTATATCTTTATTTTTAAATGGATTTCTATTTACTTCTTTTTCTACTATCTCCAAATACCCATTTTTTTGCAAGGTTTTTACAACAGATATGCTAGTATCAGCAAAACTAACAAGCTCTTGAAGGAGCACTTCGTCATTTTCCATCAAGAACTTTAAAGTACGTATTTGCTTTTCAGACTTTAACTTTCCCTCCTCAATCTCTTCTAAAACTTCGTCTTCATCTCTTTTTAAATAAACAAATTTCATTTCTTTGTCTTTAACTCTGTTTTCCATGTTCTTAGAGGTAGTCCCTGGAGGTAGCATTAATCTTATGCAATCTGAAATATTACAAAAATACTTATTTGCCATAAGTTTACTCAAAACTACCTTTTCTTCGTCTAAGCCTTTTTCCACATTTAATATATCTTTTACTTTGTAATCTGATGTCTCCTTTATGCCAATAACAAAACCCTCTTGAGACCTTTTCATAGTTCCGAATGGTACTATGACCTTGCTTCCTATTTTAGTTGCATTTTCGAATTTTTCAGGTACGTTATAATCAAATATTCTATTTAAATCTTTTGCATTACTGCTAATAATTACTTCTACTATCATGTCCTAAGTATATCAAATTTTTTTTATTTTCTCAAGTATATATTAGGGTATTTTGTAGACAAATTATTACATTTTGTTACAGTTTGGTTCTAAACACTAAATATCAAAACCATATATAAAACATAAAATAATAAATAAATGCTCCCATTGAATCTACTCATTTGATTCTTAGGTGGAATTACAGGAAATAATGCAAGTAGAAGTGTTCCGAGCAATTAGTATAACCATATCTAAATTATATGAGATATTATATGTAATAGGCTTTATAAGAGATGTTACACCAATTATGAAAAGCATATTAAATATATTGGATCCAATAATATTACCTATTGCTATATCGCTATTTCCTTTAATTGCTGCTGTGACACTGGTTACAAGCTCAGGTAGGCTCGTTCCGATTGCAAGTATAGTAAGACTAATGATTTGTTCACTTATTCCGAACATCTTAGCAATTACAACTGCATTATCAACTGTAAAATCTCCACCAAATTTTAATCCAACTGCACCTAAAATTACAAATATAATACTTTTAACTAATGATATATCTTTACTATTGTCGTCTTTGTCTTTCTGCTCGACTTCTTTATCAAAATTTTCTCCCTTTATTCCCATAAAAATTGTGTATCCAATAAATAATGTAAAACAAGTTAATAAAATAATACCGTCAGTTCTAGATATTCCACCCTCGATATTACATAAGACTAAAAATAAAAAAGTAATTATAAGACACATAGGTATTTCTATCAATCTTGTTTCTTTTTGAAATTTAACAGGTCTAATTATAGTAGATAACCCTAAAATTAATAATAAATTACAGACATTGCTACCTATTACATTCCCCATAGCCATGTCTGAATATCCATCTATACTTGAAGTTAAACTGACAAACATCTCTGGCATTGAAGTGCCAATTGATACTATTGTAAGTCCAATTATTATCTCTGGTATATGAAATTTTTTTGCAATATTGCTTGCACCTTCTACTAAAAAATCGGCACCTTTTATAAGCAAAGCAAACCCCACTAAAATCCAAAATATTGCAACCCACATATGTCTTTTGTCCCCCTTAATTTTATTTTAGCCTAATAACTTTTCTATATCTCTTTTATCAATAAGTCCAACACTTCTATTAGTAACTTTACCATTTTTTATAACAATCAATGTAGGAACACTCATTACACTGTTTTCAATAGCAAGTCTTTGCTCGTTATCTACATTAACCTTAAGAACTCTTATTTCTTCATGCTCACTTGCAAATTCTTCAACAATTGGCCCAAGAGCTTTACATGGTGGACACCATGTAGCAAAAAAATCTACTAAAATTGTTCCTTCTATTCCTATTTCCTTTTGAAATTCTTCTTCATTAACTTCTCTTACCATAATTATCCTCCTTAAAAACCTAAATAGAGCATATATAACCCTATTAATAATATAATTATACCCATAACATATCTTAAAATATTACTTACTTTACCATATTTAGGGCTTTGTGTAATTTTTCTTACTGTTCCAACTGAAGTTCCCGCTATTATTACTAATATGCTATTTCCAAGACTATATAAAAGTAATAGCAGTATTCCCCATAAAATATTTCCGCTTTTACTCACCACTCCAAGTAATACAACTAATACTGGTGTTGAGCATGGAGAAGCAAAAACTCCTCCTAAAATTCCTGCAATTAGCGCCCCTATATATCCTTTTTTAGTATTCTTCGCTTGTAAATTGGTTTGTTTTATAAAAGTAAATACCTCAAATGTTTGCAAAGCCATCATTACCATTAAAATACCAAGCACTATATACCAAATTTTTCCTCCACCTTGCATTAGTCTTCCGAGAAGCGCAGCAAGTGCTCCAAGAATTGTAAAAGTCACACCCATTCCTATTGCAAAAATAATTGACAATTTGAACGCTTTTTTAGCATTATCACTTCCTATTCCTCCAATACAACCTATTACAAGAGGTATGCTTGTAAGTGAACAAGGAGTAAAAGACGTAAATACTCCTGCTAAAAATGCAATAAATGGTGCTATCCAATAATTATTCCTTATTATTTCTGCCATTCCTTCAAGGAGTTCATTCATTTAACCCCATCTCCTTTAGCATTGCCTTCATTTGCGCCTTTGTAAGCGCTCCTATATGAACTGTATAAATTATATCTCCATTTTCATTTTTTACAAATTCTAGACCTCGTTCTTCTGCATTTTCTGGTGCGAATGGTGTTCCATCACTGTTAAATAAAATTTGTGTTGGTATTAATTCTATTTTATATTTCTCTGCAATTTTAGGATATCTTTCTACATCAACATATCTAACTATCGCTTTTTCTTGCATTTCCTCATTTATTTCTCTTAATGCAGGAGCCATTTGCCTACATGGCATGCAATAATCAGCTCCAAAATCTATAATTATTGGCAAATTATATGATTTTAGTTTTTCTAAATCTATATCTTTATTTATTTTTAACTTAAAGTCTTCATTTACCTCTGTGTTTGTATTTTCTGCCATATTTATTTCTTCTTTTTGAAAAGTTTTTATAAGCCATACACCTAAAATTAGGACTGCAATAATTACAATTATTATGATTGATTTCTTATTCATTTTCTCCTCCCCTATACTTATATTTTGTTTTTTATTACACTTGTATATACCATTAAATATGCAATTGTTAGCAAAAATCCTCCTAGTACATCACTTGTATAATGTACACCTAAATATATTCTGCTAAATCCAATTGCTAAAATCAATATTGATAGTAATATAATTGATATCCATTTTATATATTTATTTTTAATATTTTTGTAAATTAGATATATAATAAAGCCATAAAAAGCCATACTTGCCATGGAATGCCCAGACGGAAAGCTATATCCTGTTTCTTCTATTAATCTATATTCTATCGGTCGTGGTCTTTGAAAAATATTCTTTATAGTTAAATTTAGTATTGTTTGTATCGCTAAATTAAGGGATATTGCTCCTCCAATTTTCTTATTTTTAATCACGATAAATGAAATTATTGTAATCAAAATTAGGCATATGCCACCACCAAAATTTGTAATAAACTTTGCACATGATGTTCCAAAATCTGACATTAGATATGTTATTACAAAATTATGACCAGCCACATCTGCTTCCATTATTTCTTTATAAAATACACTCTTAGCAAGCATCAAAAATCCAATTATACAAATTATCATTACAATTAATTTCCAATTATTTGCTAAAAGTTCTTTTACTTTACTGTTTCTATCCTCCATGTCAATCCTCTCTAATCTTGCACTACTTCAGCATCTAACAAAAATCTTGCAATTTCTATACTTTTATATGCCTTATCTTTTGTATCCTTTTGCACTTTGAATGATATTATTCCTGCATTAATTCCTACCTCCTCTGTCAAAGATATCTCATAATATTCGCTTGGTATATCCTCCTTCACAACCACATCATAAAACTCTGGCTCTGCCATAACCATTCCATCATTATTTACAAGCTCTGTTTTTAATACATCAACTCTAGTATTATCTTTTGCTAAAATATATCCTTTTCCTGCTCTGTATGCAACGTGGCTTATAAAAGGATCTCCATTCACATTATATACAACAATAACAATTTCATCTGCTGTATTTGAACTCGCATTTTCAATAAATCCATCTAAAACGTTTTTATTATATAATTTATTTTCTATCCCATCATATACAAAATATCCACTTGATACTGCTTCTTCTACTGGAAGGACACGTGGTATGCTATTTGACTTTTCCTTAAAATACTTTGCATTATCTGACATAACAACTTGTTTTTCAGGAAGCCTTTCTTTTGTAATTACACTTACTATACCAAGCCCAATCAATATTGCAATAACTATTGCTACAACTATTACTACTTTTAATACCTTCTTCATTTGTTTTCTCCTCCTAATTAATATAAATAGTATCTTATCATAATAAATAATATTTTGTAAATGGAATTTTAAAAAATAAATTAAAACTGTAAGCTTTAGTATGTTCTTCTTTTACTAGCAGATACAATATTAGTTATAAAAACAAATAAAATTGCAAATCCGAATATTACTGCCATATTAACTAGAATTGGTTTTATTGTATCAAGATTTACTATTTCTAATGTCTTAAGTGCTTCATTAGTTTTTATATACCAATAAGTTGGAAGCAAATGTGCAAATTTAAGCACCCCTTCTGGAAGCCACTCCATAGGAACAAAAGCTCCACATATAAAGCTAGAGCCTAATGCAACTACATTTACAATGCCATTTATAGCCTCTTTACTATTTACAATATTACCAATCAGAATAGCAATAGTCAAAGCACATATTGTAAATACCAAGGAATTAAGCATAAATATTAAGCCATGTGCTTTAAAAATCATATCTCCAAACAAAATTCTAGAAATAATTACATAAAATACCCATAAGACAATTGCAAAAACACCATTTGCAATTAATAATTTAAAATTATATTTTCTATAACTCATACTACTAATAATTGTCCTTCGACTAATATTCTTAGACTTAAAGCTAGCTAATATCATACATATTACAAGCATGCATCCTGCAAGAATAGAATAGCTTGCAAAATTATAATAAAATGAAAGCTTATTTAAATTTCCTGCTTCCAATTTAGAAGTCAGCTCTACATCTATTTTTTTTGATAATGTCTCACTAGTTTTTGCAATTATTTCCTCCTCATTAAATACAGCTCTATAACTACTTGCAACATTTATATATCTTTTTAATAGCATTTCTGCAAGAGAAGCCTGATAATCTCCTGTGCTCTTTATTTCTATATTGGGATTTTTTCCTTCTAGAAAATCCTCTCTAAAATTTTCTGGTATATAAATAATATAATTTATCTCTCTATAAAATAAGGCATCATTTCTTGCTTCTTCATTTTCCTCTATTTCTTTATCTTCTGAATTCTGTCTTATATAATCTATTAATCCCTTTGTTATTCCAGTCTCCACATCATTATTAATAATTAGTATATTGGGTTTACTTGGAGAAAAAGATAATTGGTTTTCACTATTTTGCATATTAAAGGTACCAAATATTATTAAAATTACTGTATAAATCACAACTGTCAATATATTCTTTTTTAATATTTTGAAAAAAGTTTTAAATACTGTCATATTTTTGCCTCCTTAAACTACTCCAAGCTAATACAAGCATTGTGATTGAAAAAATTATCAATCCTCCAATATTTAAGAAATATCTATCTAAAGTATCATAATAATATATTGAATAAAATCCGTCTGTTATCATACTTGCTGGATTTATTTTATTAATTATAGGTACATTTGTATCAATTATATATTTCATTGTAATTCCCATCATTCCTGAGAAAAACGACCCTAGCATCGTAATTGCAATTATCATTCCTATTTTTACATTCTCACTTGACTTCACTAAACTTGAAATACATATTCCAAATGCAAGTCCTGCAAAAGAGCCGTATTAAAGCAAGTAATATTATAAGTCCGCAAATTATCGCTATAATCTATCTTTAGAACAAATATAGTATATATAAATAAAAGTAGTAAACCTATTAATTGTATGATGTAGCTTGCTAAACTACTTCCTAATATGATTTCTCCCTTTTTTGCTGGACTTACTCCTACTCTTTTTCCAATATTACTCATATTAGGTAACTTTTGATTTATTGCAGTCATTCCTAATGTCCCACCATAAAGACAAGTCATTGCAATTAAAGTATAAAACTCTATCATTGTATAACTTAAATTATCACTTGATATATTTTTTATATTACTGCTATTCTCACTTGCAGTTTCTAGAGCAGCTTCATATATTTTTTCATATATATCTTTATTACTTTCCATATTCTGTGGCTTCATATTTTTCATGTATTCATTTGCTTTACTTTCAGATATATTTTTTATTATTTCTTGATTTTGATTTATTTCTTCTACAACTTGTTTTAAAATAGTCTGGTTTATTCCATTTGCTTTTATTGTAATTTTAGGCTCCTCCATCAATTCTATATAGCCTATAATTTCGTCTTTTGCAAGCATCTCTTTTGCTTTTTCTTCTGTTACATATTTAGTATTAAATAATCTGTCCTCATTGTTTTCATTGCTTAAATTTTTAAAAGCCTCCCTAAAAATTTTATCATCATAAAATTTTTCATTTTGAATTATGGCAATATCAATTATATCTAATTTCTCGCTATTTTCTATATTCGAAAAAGCCAGATTAAAAAGAGTACCGTAATATTATTGGAAAGGCAAAGGTCCAAAATATTAACATTCTACTTTTTAGAAGGGTTTTAATAGAATATTTTAAATTATGCAAAAACATTAATCTCTAAGTCCCTTCCCTGTTAATTCTAAGAATACATCATTTAATGTTGGTCTTTCTGAGAAAATTTTGTTATATGTTATTCCCTCATTTTTTAGATAATCCATTAATTCAACTAGATTATTTTTGCCTTTTTTATATATGACAAGTAAAATATTCCCTTCATATGATATTTCCTCAACATTATCAAGCTTTTTTATATTTGATATATAATTTTCACTTAAATTCATAACTTCCACTGTAATCTTTTCCTCAATATTTGCCATTTTCTTTAAATCATCGCTGGTTCCACTTGCAATTATCCTTCCTTTGTCTAAGATTATTATTCTGTCGCAAAGTATTTCTACTTCCTCCATATAATGCGTTGTATAAATTATAGTAGCACCTTTATCTCTTAGTGTCTTAATTCCGTCTAAAATGTTATTTCTACTTTGTGGATCAACTGCAACTGTTGGCTCATCTAAGAATATTAGTTTAGGTTTATGTGCAATTCCACAAGCAATATTTAATCTTCTTAAAAGACCTCCTGATAATTGCTTTGGATAATACCTTTTAAATTCTTCTAAACCAACTAATTTAATTGCATCCTCTATATAATCCCTTCTTTTATTTTTATCCTTAATATATAATCCACAAAAATAATCTATATTATCATATACATTCAGCTCTTCAAATACCGCTACTTCTTGAAATATCACTCCAATATCCTTTTTTATGTCATAAGCATCAGGAGTCATTTTTTTACCAAATATTCTAATTTCTCCTTCGTTAAATTTTAATAATGACAATATACAATTTATAGTAGTAGTCTTTCCGGCTACCATTTGGTCCAAGCAATCCGATTATTTCTCCTTGTTTAACCTCAAAAGACAAATCATCTACTGCTTTTATTTTCTTATATTCTTTAGTCAAATTCTTAACCTCTACAACACACATTAATCCTTCTCCTCCTTTATATATCCGTTTTAGCATTTCTCTAACTGTATTTTCCAATAATTCCTCAATCTCCTCCTCTGTAAGTTTTATTGTATTTGTTGCAACCAAACACGCTATTCCGTGTGTAAATATCCAAACCTTTACATGAAACTTCTTTTGCTTTTGATATGAAAAATTTGTGAATTTTCGTCCAAGCTCAATTATATTATTCCCTTTATTATCCCCTAAAATAAACTCCTCTGCACTCAAATCTGTTTTTTGCATAAAAATGATTTTAAAAAAGTTTGGATAATCCTTTGCAAATCTTATATATGAAAGACCTGACTTTTTATATGCATTTTCTTCATTTAATCCAATTTTCATATAATCCAAATATTTTTCATATATTTTTTCATACACCACCCCCTTCAGCTCCTCCATACTAGAAAAATTATGAAATATTGGTTGCACAGAGCACCCCATCTCCTTAGCAATCCTTCTTGCATTAACACCATCAAAGCCCTCATTGTTCACTATCTCATATGCTATATCTATTATACTTTCTCTTTGAAATTTCTTTACTGGCGGCATTTTATCACTCCTTACATTTTTACATATCATTTGTTATATATCATTTGTTATCAAATGTCAATGGGGCCGGGGCATTTTGACACAGAAACTTCAAAAGATTTATTTTAAAAAAGTTCCATGCTTATAAATTTAGTAAATTATTTTTTTATTGTGTCAAAATGCCCCGGCCCCATTGACATTTTTTTTGAAAACATTATATAATAAAGTCGAAATAGTATAATTTTCTGTGCTATAAATTTGAAAGGAAAATTTGCAGTTTATTATGGGTATTAGAGTAAAAAAGAAGTTAAAAAATAAGTATACACAATATAGGGCTATTAGATTAAATTTCATTTCTATATTTACAATATTTGTGTTAGTAAGTGTTCTATCACTTGCATATATATCGCATGTTAAAAAATTAATTCATGAGAATGTTTATCAAAATGTTAAGGAGCTTAGTGAACAAACAGCAGCACAGCTAAATTTGGCAATTAGTGATCAAAAACATATTATTAATTTGATTGTAGACTATGTAAATGATGGTCATTTAAAAACAGAAGAAGAAATTTTTGATAGTTTTAAAAATGAGTTGAATAATTATCATTTTACAAGATTAGTTATATTAGATAAACAAGGAAACGGAAAAACGAGTGATGGCTTTTTAGTTGAAAATTATCCTAATATTGAAGAATTTTTCTCAGAAGAGGATGTTTATTTGTCTGAGAATAGGCCCAGTACAGTATCAGATAATCAAGTAAATATATACTCTAAGTCTATTTCTCTCAATGGCAAGAAAAAAGTTCTTATGGCAACTATTAACACTTCTGATTATAAAGAGCTTCTATTAAGAAGATTATTTGGAAAGGGTGGTACTTACCTAATAAATAGTGATGGTACTGTATTAATCGATTCTTTTGGTAATATAAAAGATAGTAATGCTAATTTATATGAATATATAAAAAATAGTTACAACCTAACAGATGAAACACAGCTTAGAAAAATAGATAATATGGCAATTGCAATAAAGGATAATAAAGAAGATACTATTGATATTGATATTCATGGAGAGACCTACTATATACATTTTGAAAGAGTGGAAATTAACGATTGGTATGTAATAACAACTGCATCTGATACTACCATCGCAAAGGAGCTTATAAATCTAGTAACTTTAACAGCGGTATTTTGCTTAGGTGTTGCATTTGTTATTACAAGTATTGCAATCTATATTAATATTTCAAATCAAAGGAAAAACCAAAAATTATATAAGGTTGCATATATAGACCCTGTTACTCTGCTTGGAAATGAATATTATTTTAGAGGAAATGGCTCACTCTATTTAGAAAGACAGTCTACAAAGAATAAATATTTGATAACAATAGATATAAATAAATTTAAAGCACTGAATAATATACATGGATATGGTTTTTGTAATGAATTACTAAAGGCTTTAGGTCAAAAGTTAACAAATCTATTACCAGCAGATAATATTACTTGTAGAATTTCTAATGATATATTTGCTAGCCTTTTTAGTTATGACGACAATATTGATGAGCTTCTTACTTACATATTTACTGAAGCTTCTAAATTACAAGTGAATGGCCTTGACATATATATAAATTTATCGATTGGAGCATATAATATTCTACCAAATGAAGTAGATATTAATAGGATGCTAGATAAGGCATATCTTGCACGTACTCAAATAAAAGGGCTATATAGTAGTAGTTATTATTTGTTTGATGAAAAACTAGAAAGTAAGCTTATAGAAGAACAGAAAATAGAAGCTAGTATGTATGAAGCGTTAGAAAAGCATGAATTTAAAGTGTTTTACCAACCAAAAACTTATACAAAGAATGAAAAATTATATGGTGCAGAAGCACTCGTTAGGTGGTATAAAAATGGCAAGCTTATACCTCCAGATACATTTATTCCACTATTTGAGAAAAATAAATTTATAACAAAACTAGATATATACATCTTTGAACAAGTTTGCAAGGATTTATCAGAATGGAAAAATAAATTTGGTGTAATACCAAATATTTCTATAAATGTGTCAAAAGAGCAATTTTCAGATGAAGACTTTATAGATAAATACGTTGAAATTTGCTCCAAATATAATCTAAATCCAAGTGAGATAGACTTAGAAATCACAGAAAGTGCCACAATAGACCCAAATATGAACTTACTTAAAATTATAAATAAAATAAAAGAAAAAGGATTTGTCATTTCTATCGACGATTTTGGTACAGGATATTCTTCACTTAGTATGTTACAAAATTTGCCAGTTGATATAATAAAAATCGATAAAGTTTTCGTAGATAAAGCAGACTTATCAAGTAATAAAAATATTATAAATTACATAGTATTAATGTCAAAACATCTAGGATCAGAAACAATAATAGAGGGTGTAGAAACAAAAGAACAAGTAGAATTTATCAAAAAAATAGGCGGAGATATTATTCAAGGCTACTACTACTCAAAGCCTATCACAAAAGAAGAATTTGAAGAATACGTAAAAAAAGACGGCACATTTTGGAACTAATATGTCAGAGGGGACGGGGCATTTTGACATACTCTTTGGTTTACAAATTGGGATAAAATCAAATTAAATTCTTTGATTTTACTAAATAAAGTGTATAAGTTTTGAAGCTTATACACTTTATTTTACAATATTATATTTTTATTGTTTTATACAGTCTTCTTATCTTTTCTCTACTAATATCAATTTCCTTCGCTATTTTTCTAAGGGAAATATTATTTTCATCCTTTAATAGTATTAACAACTTTTTTAATTGGTTTTTATCTTTTTTTAAGCTCTCAAGTGATATATTATTTTCTTCTAAAAAGCTTTTTACTGCATTTTTGCACTTTTCTAAATTATCCTCTTCCGCATCTAAAAATACATATCTACTTATTTGCTTCTCATTAATCATTTTATAGTTTGAATATAAATATTCCTCTGCCCTCTCACATATTCCTGCTTTTACTGGATTATTATAGATATATTTCATACAACTGTATAATTGCTTATTGTCATATATCCCTTCTGCTTTATATCTATCTCTAAATACATAACCCACCCTATCATATTTCCTATTATAATAACTAGCATATTTAGTATTAAGTCGTAGCATATATTTACTCAATTCCTCTATTTTCTCAGTTTTTAATAGCATATGAGCATGATTACTCATTATACAATATGCAATTATCTTCACCTCTTGTGTTTGTGTCAATTTATACATCGCTTTTATATAATACTTTATATCTTCTGATTGATTAAATATATAACTTTTATTAATTCCTTGTGTCATTACATGAAAAAATATTGTTTTTGAATAAACTCTTGGACGTCTTGGCATAATCATCGCTCTCCTTAGAATAAAATACTTAGAACAAATATGATAAAATATTTTATTGATAACAAATTTTAATTAAGTATAACACATATTTCAGAACTTTTCACTATATTTCGCAAAAAAAGGTAAATTTTTGAAATTTATCTTTTTTAAACCTCAAAAACTCACCTCATTTATTTTTGTGTCAAAATGCCCCGTCCCCTCTGACTTTGTCTGTATTTATCTTTAAAATCGCTTCTAATGGATTCTGAAAGTTCTCTAATATCTCTTTATTCTCGAGTAATTATTTTAATTCTATGGCTAATAATTTATCTTTTTCTATTATTAAAATCTTTTTCATAGCTTCTCCCCATTAGAATATTTTTAATTATCTAAATATCATTTAATTTTGTTTCTATTGGCAATTTTTCATCTTTATCTATCTTGAATTCTATCTCTCTTTCATTCCAGTAAAATCTATATCTTCCGTTCTAGTAATGGTCCATACTTTTGCCTTATGTCAAAAGTTAAAATTAAAGTTTTATCCTCTGGATTCACTTCTAAGTTTTTTTCTTCATATATTATGCTTGATAATATATGTAAGTCTTCCCACTCAAAGCTTGGATTTTCTGGTCCGTAAATATCCTGAGCTTGAATTCTCTGTATCTCCTCCTATAACTCTACTTGGGTCAAAAGTAGGCTCAACATAGTTATCATTTTTCTTAAGTATTTTAAATTGGTCAGAATATTCATATGGTAATTCATTTGTGTCTTTTACTTTGATTACTACTTTTTCTTTTGTAAATTCCTCTACCTCAATTTCTACATTCTCTTTAGAACTATAACAATATTGTAAAGCACCTTTCGATATTTCTTTTCCACTCTCGTCATTTAATATCTTTATCTTACCTACATTAGCTATTCCTCCAGGATAACTCGCATTTATCATTCCATCAAAATAAATTTCTATTTCTTGTCCTTTTTTAAATCCAATATTACCATTTTTTCCAAAACTAACAGAGCATAGTCCTTCCTCTTCTAGTTCTGCAAACAATGAGCTCTCATTTACCTTTACTACCACTGCTTTTGTCTTACAAGACATCTTTTCTACTTCTTTTATAGGATTTACATCTTGGTTACCTGTTATTACCATCCAGATTAGTCCTGTAATGCAAGCAAACATGATTACTATTATAACTATAAGTGAAGTTTTTCCTTTTTTATCTTCCTTCATACTTTCTCTTCTTAGTATATTTAATAGTTTAAATATACCTCTCCTTTCATTATTTTGCTTATATAAATATATTAAGCTTTATTTAGAGACAGCATCATTTGTCTCATTTTATGTCAAAATGCCCCGTCCCTATTGACATATTATCATAGTTTTTATGTGTGTGCAAGGTTATTTTATCTTCTTTATGCAAAGTTCTTCTATATTTATTATTCTTGCTTTTAAGTCTTTATAAAAGCCTTCTTCATGTGATACTAGTATTACTGTTCCTTTAAATTCTTTTATTGCTTTTTTTAGTTCTTCTTTTGTATCCTCATCTAAATGGTTTGTTGGCTCGTCTAGTATTAGTAAATTGCATGGCTTTAATATTAGTTTGCATAATTTTACTTTTGATTGTTCTCCTCCACTTAGAGTATTTATTTCTTGCATTACATGCTCTTTTTTTACTCCGACAATCTGCTAGGTGTTTTCTTACCTCCTTTGGACTTAAGTCTGGATATTCTCTTGATATTATATTTAGAGGTATATCTTCTGTATTTTCCCATTTTAGTTCTTGTTCATAGTATCCTATGCTTTTTATTGTATCTGAAAACCTATATTCTCCTGATATAGGTTTTATTTCTCCCATCAAAGTTTTTAGTAACGTTGATTTTCCTATTCCGTTAAATCCGTGTTATTACTATTCTTTCCTGATTTTTTATTTCAAATTTCATTTTTGGAAGTAATGAGTAATAGTACCCGTACTTCTAGATTTTTTACCTCTAAAATTACTTGTGCTGTTGTCTCTATTCCTTTAAAGCTAAAGTGAGGTTTTGATGTAAAGCTTGGTTTTTCTATTACTTCTAATTTTTCTAACTTCTTTTCTCTACTTTTTGCCATCTTTGCTGTTGATGCTCTAACTTTATTTTTTGCGATATAGTCTTCTAGTTTTTTTATCTCCTTTTGCTGTGCTTCATAGCTTCTTATGTATTCTTCTCTTCCGTACTTCTTTTTGTTTTAAAAAGCTTGAATATTTACCTCTATATTTTTTTATTTTGTTAAATTCAATATCGCAAATACAAGTAGTGACTTTTTCTAAGAAATCAAAGTCGTGTGATACTATTATAAAAGCTCCTTCAAACGTTATTAAATAATCTGATAACCACTCTATATGCTCCTTATCTAAAAAATTCGTTGGCTCGTCTAATACAATTACTTCTGGTGTTTGCAAAAGAAGTTTTGCAAGTATTACCTTTGCTCTTTGTCCTCCGCTTAAATTTGTCAAAAATGTATCTAAGCCCATGTTAATTATTCCGAAGTCCACTTGCTACCTTTTTTATCCTGCTTTCTATTTCATAAAATCCGCTTTTTTCTAATTTTTCTTGATATTTTGCTGTTTTATTCATTATCTCCTCTGTATAATTTTCTGCCATTTCTATGTATAAATTATTAAGGCTTTTTTCTAAATCATATAAAGGGGTAAATGCAGTTTTTAAATATTCAAATATTGTTTGATTATCTTCTACTATTGCATATTGATCTAAACTTCCAATAGTTACTCCATTTTGCCATTTTATTGTTCCCTTATCTGGCAAAGTTTCTTTTAATAATAACTTAATTAGGGTGCTTTTCCCTGTGCCATTTTGTCCGAACTATTCCCATATGTTCTCCCTTGTATAGTTCAAAAGTTGAATCTTTATATAACACCTTATCTGCAAATGCATGAGATAAGTTTTCTACTTCTAATAATGCCATTTTTATTTCCTCCTATTAATTATAAAAAGACGAGATATGTACAGAATAACATATTCGCCTTTTGTCTTTTTCTAATTTAATCAAAAGGCTAGTTACAAATACTTTTGTAGCTAGCTCATAAATAAAATACACTCAAAATAATCAGCATTATATTATGCCTTTTAGTTTTAAAAACAATATGGAGAATGTATCTTATTTACCGCTCCGCCCAATGGTTTTACATCGTTTGGAGCAATTCTCACAGCTAGTTTCCTTTTCATATTAATACACTCTCCTTTCTTTTCCTTTATTTTTAAATCATTATATATTTTATTTTCTTCTTTGTCAAGCCCTTATCCAAGTGCTATATCTAACACCATCATTATCACAAATCCAATAGTTACACCTATCACACCGTAGTGCTGATTTATTTCCTTCATGCATCTCTGGGATTAATTCCTCTGCGACCACAAATATCATTGCACCTGCTGCAAATGATAGAAGATATGGCAAACATGGTACTACTATATTTATTAACAATACTGTTGAAAGTGCTGCAATTGGCTCGACAATTCCTGATAATACACCTGATAGAAATGCTTTTCCTTTAGTTTCCCCTTGCATTTTAAGTGGCATTGATATTATTGCACCTTCTGGAATATTTTGGATTGCTATTCCTATTGCAAGTATCATTGCTTCAAACAGTGCTATTCCTGCATTACCTGATAGAAATCCTGCAAACACCACTCCTACCGCCATTCCTTCTGGAATATTATGTAGGGTAACTGAAAGAAGTAACATGTTAAGTTTTTTGCCATTTTCTTTTGTTTCATATTTTGCAGCTACTTTATTTATAACCAGTAAAAATACGACTCCTGAAATAACTCCAATTGCTGCTGGTATCCATGACGGAACGCCTTGGTTTTCTGCCATTTCTACTGCTGGAATTATAAGTGACCACACACTTGCTGCAATCATTACTCCTGCTGCAAAACCTACTATAAGTTTTTTAAACTTTTCATTCATGTCTTTTTTCATAAAAAATACTAAACTCGCACCAAAACTTGTGCCTAAAAATGGTATTAGTATCCCTGCTATACTATTTATTACATCCTCCACTTTTCCTTTGCCTCCTATATTAGTATATTATGCAGGGCATTTGTATTATGTTAATTTGCATTTTATACCTATCTCACTATGCATTTCAACAAGCTTAGTTCAAAACCATTGAAATAATAGTTTGTTTTTACTTCTTTTAATATATTACTTATAATTACATTACATATTGTGTCAAAATGCCCCGTCCCCTTTGACCCTTTGACCTTGCTTTTTGACCCTTTGACATTTATTTTACTTTAAGCATTCTTAGAGCATTTATTATAGCTATTATTGAAACTCCTACATCTGCAAATACTGCCTCCCACATTGTTGATATACCAATTGCACTTAAAAATAATACTACAATTTTTACAGAAATTGCAAATATTATATTTTGCTTCACTATCCTCATTGTTTTTTTTGACACATTAATTGCTTTAACAATTTTTGATGGTTCATCTGTCATTATTACTATATCTGATGCCTCTATTGCTGCATCAGAGCCTACTCCTCCCATTGCAATTCCTATATCTGAAATAGCAAGCACAGGTGCATCATTTATTCCGTCTCCGAACAAATGCAAGTTTTCCTTTTTCAGACTTTTCCTTTTTTAATTCTTCTATTTTCTGAACCTTACCATCTGGTAGTAGTTCAGCATATACTTTATCTAATTTTAACTTCTTTGCAACATCTTCCCCGTACTTCTTTTCTATCCCCAGTTAACATCACTATTTGCTTTATTCCACTTTTCTTTAGACTTATAATTGCCTCCTTAGAATCCTTCTTTAATTTGTCTGCAATTAAGATATATCCAGCATACTCTCCATTTATTGCAGTATAAATAATTGTTCCTATATCCCCACATTTTGCATATTCAATATTCTTTTCCTGCATTAGCTTTTCATTTCCTATTAATACATCTTTTCCTTTTATTTTAGATGATATTCCAAGCCCTGCTAGTTCTTGTATACTTTCTATATGTGATTTATCTATATCCTTTTTAAAAGCAGATTTTATCGATTCTGCTATTGGATGATTTGAATAAGCTTCACTATATGCTACAATTTCTAATAATTCTTCTTCTGAAATATTAATTGCATGTATCTTTTGTACTTCAAATACACCCTCTGTAAGTGTACCTGTTTTATCAAAAACTACTGTTTCTACTTTTGATAAAGCTTCTAAATAGTTACCTCCTTTAATCAAC
>JAAWCC010000090.1 GCA_022792975.1 Clostridia bacterium
TCACCTAAATCAATATAATCCATATCAACATCTTGGAACCATTCTAAATGTTCAATAGCTTCAAGCACACCTTCATTGTGTCTTCCAGCGGAATTTATATCAAATAATTCTTTGACATAGCTAATAATACAAGCTGCAATTACACTTGTTACTAAGAATGCACAAAGAATAATCATGATAGTAACAGGCTTAATAGATCTACTTAGCTTTTGTTTTCCTCTACTTAGATGAGTTTTTACAGTATTTTCATTTATATTTAAAAGACTTGAAATTTCTTTAATACTTAATCCATCTTCATATTTAAGCTTAATAACCTCCTTTTCAACCTTATTTAAACGTTCTAACATATTGCGAAAGTCAACAATATCGTCAATATTATCAGTATTAAAATCTGGACTTGGATAATCTTCTAAAGAAGTAGTTGTTTCTTTACGTTTACGTAATAAAGCATAGCATTTATTCCTTAAGATTCTAGAAATCCATGCTTTAAAGTTTTTGTTATGATGAAGATTATTTATATTTTTAAAGGCAGTAAAAAATGCATTTTGAATTGCATCTTTTGCATCAGCATCATTATGAACTTTAGACATAGCAATTTTATATAAATCATTATAAACAGAACCAAAGAGTTCTGAATAAGCTTCCTTATTTCCTTTTTTTGCTTCTACAACTAAATTTTCCATATTTAACCACCCTAATTATTTAAATTTTGTAAAAATGATACTATAAACTAAATAAAATTTCAAGTATGATTTTATACAAACCTCAAAATAATATATGAAATAATAGTTTTATTTTTTTCTGGACTTATATCATACCTTTTTGATATAATTATGAAAAAAGTTATTAGGGAGGAAAAAATATTGAGAAGAAGAAATAGAGGAAGTAATAGAAAAAGAAAAGTAAATTATAGAAAATTTATGGTATCCTTAATAATTATAATATTTGCGATAATTGCAATAACAATTGGAATTACAACTGCTATAAAAATTGTAGGCAAATCTCAAGAAGAAATAATGGAGCCAGGAATAATAGAGCCAGACGATGTAGTTATAAAGCTAGTAGCAACAGGAGATGTGATGTGCCATACAACTAATCTTAATGCAGCATATAATGCTAAAACCAAAAGTTATGATTTTATGCCAGTATTTAAGAATATTGCTAAATATATAACAGAAGCAGATATAGCAATAGGAAATTTGGAAACAACATTTTCAGGAGCAGATAGAGGATATACAGGATATCCAACATTTAATTCACCAGTAGAATTAGGAATAGCTTTAAAGAATATAGGAATAGATGTACTTTCCACAGCTAATAACCATAGTTTGGATAAAGGATATTCAGGTATAGTAAGCACACTAGACAAATTAGACGAACTCCAAATATCGCATACTGGAACAGCTAGGAGTATAGAAGAGCAGAATACAGTTTTAATAAAAAATGTAAATGGAATAAAAATTGGATTTATTTCTTTTACTTACGGGACTAATGGAATTCCAGTACCAGCTAGAAAGGAGTATTCAGTCAATTTGATAGAAAATAAAGATGTTATACTTAAACAAATAAGCTTAGCAAAAGAGCAACAAGCAGATATAATTTGTGCTAGTATGCATTGGGGAATTGAGTATTCGCAAAAGCAAAATAAAGAACAAGAAGAGATTGCTAATTATTTATTTAATAATGGAGTAGATATAATAATAGGAAATCATGCACATGTTGTACAACCAATGGAAAAGAAAAATATAACTTTAGAAGATGGTACAGAAAAAGAAGTATTTGTTGTATATGCTTTAGGGAATTTTGTATCAGGACAAACTATAGAACATACAAAAAGTACAGCTATACTTGACATTAATATAAGAAAGAATGGAGTAAATGGGAAAATAACAATAGATAGTGTAAATTATGTACCAGTATACTGCCATGATAGAGAAGGTAGCAATAGTAATAGATACGAATTGATAGATATGAGAGCGGCGATAAATGAATATGAAAATGGAAATACAGATAATATAAATGAGAAATTGTACAAAACCTTAAAATTAGAACTTGAAAATATTGAAAGTGTCTTAGGGAAACCTATAATAGAAAAAGAAAATGAGGAATAAATAGTGTCTTTTTTTGTCAAAGTGTAAATAAATTAATTGTAGAGTGATAACATACAAATATAAATTTATAAGGAGGGTATAGTTATGAAGAAAATTTATACTAAAATTATAACACGCATGATAATTATGTTACTTGCAATCTCTACAATGTCTATGTTTGCACCAGTTAAGGCTGACATAGGTATTTCACCTTTGACATATGATGAATTTAATTTTTCATTTAAAGGAGGATGCCATATATCTAGAGGATGTCAAGGAACATTTTTAGATATTAGAGTTAGAGGAACAGCTGCTAATAATAATAATGAAACAATTACATTAGAAGTTTTTATTACAAATAGAAATGTAACAAAGACATATACTTTCTTAACTGATGGACAAAATCATGAATTTAAAGGAATATTCTTAGGATTGTCTGGAGGAAGTGATGTACGTTTTGGATTTAGAGGTGCTAATCCAGAAATAACAATAAACATGTATATGGAAATTGCAAGTTAAATAAGCTAAAAATATTAAAAAAGATACACTTATGAATTAAGAAGTGTATCTTTTTAATATTTTCTAAATAAAAAGTATTCATTGCTATCAATAATTAATTTTAAAGTGTCAGAGTCAGTACTATTATAATTTGAAATGACAATATAATTATATTTATCAAAATCAGAAGAAGGTAAAGTTGCGTAATAACATGGATAAGACTTATTATTACTGTCAATCAAAGAAATAGCCTGTAAACTATGAGTGTAGTCTAATGTAATAAGTGAATAAAAACCAGTTTCTGTAATAATAGCTTTCTCTATTTTAGGGCTATTTGAAGTATAAGTAATGTAATTTCTATCAACAAATTTATCTAATAGATTTATTGAAAAAGAAGTAGGGGAATAAATATCAACTTTAGATTGTAATCTTTTAGCCAAAATTACTCTAGACAAGTTGATATTTAAAGTTTTAGAAATAGGGAAGTTATTAGTATATGTATATATAAGACATTTAATATGATGTTTGTCACTTTCTATAAGTTTATCTCCAATATAAATGCCATGTTGATTAGCGAAAACGTCCTTTTTATTAAAAATTGTAGTATTATTTTCATTAGTAATTTCTATGTCAGGAAAAGCAATATCTTCAAATTGACTTATATCATTTTCAGACATAAAGTCAAAAATTAAGTATAAGTTCATTTCATCCATTAGAAGATAATCAACTTTAATTTTGTAACCATCACCTAAATCAATATAATCCATATCAACATCTTGGAACCATTCTAAATGTTCAATAGCTTCAAGCACACCTTCATTGTGTCTTCCAGTAGTATTTATATCAAATAGTCCTTTAACATAACTAATAATACAACCAGCAATTACACTTGTTGCAATAAATACAAGTAGTATAAGTAAAATAGAAGAATGTTTAGCTTTATTTCTAATTTTTTCCGAATTCCTTCTCAACCTTGATTTTACAGTGCTTTCCTTCATTCCCATATCAGTAGCAATTTCCCTTGCTGTAAATTTATATTTATGATATAAAATATGTATTCTTTTATCCTCAGTATTTAATCCAGAAAGAGTATTTTCAAAATCAATATCTTCATCAACTGAATCAAAATCAAAAATTTCATAATTACAAAGAATTGCATCTAAAGGTAATTCTTTATGGCTAGGAGTACCATGCATTTTTAAACATTCATTTATAACAATTCTTGTAAGCCAAGTTTTAAAATATTTATCATGTCTAAGCCTATAAATTCTAGTCAAAGCAATTTCTATGGCATTTTGTACAGCATCCTCACAATCATCAAGGCTTGATAAATATTTTCTAGCTACTTTAATTAAATCAGCACGAACAAAGGCAAAAAGCTTAGAACATGCATCTACATTACCACATTTGGCATTTCTAACTAAATCTTCCATAATACTTCCAATCAAAAGGTTTTTATAAAAGACATTATATCACGGTTGAAAAAATTTTTCAAATATGATAATATTATTTTCAGAAAATCTTGGAGAAAAGGAAATGAAAGATGGAAAAAATAATAAAAATAATTGCAGAGGAATTAAATATAAAAGAGTCTCAAGTAGATAAAACTGTAAGATTGATAGACGATGGAAATACAATTCCATTTATAGCAAGATATAGAAAAGAAGTAACAGGA
>JAAWCC010000091.1 GCA_022792975.1 Clostridia bacterium
AATATAGGTTGTAAGAAGTAATCCGCATCATGGAAATGTAAAATTCCTTCTTCATGAGCTTTTGAGATTTTTTCAGGTAATAACATTCTTTTTGTTAAATCCTTTGAAACCTCTCCAGCAATTAAATCTCTTTGAGTAGAAGCAATAATCGCATTTTTATTTGAATTTTCCTCCATCAAGTCTTTATTAGAGTTCTTAATTAAACTTAAAATAGATTCATCAGTGGTATTTTGCTTCCTAATTAAGGCTCTTGTATATCTATATACTATATATTTCTTAGCTAAATCATATTTACCAATTTGCATTAATTGCTCTTCAATAATATCTTGTACATCCTCAACTAAAATTCTTTTTTTGCCCAAATCTTCAATATAATTAACTATATTTTTAATTTCTTCTTTACTAGCTTTTTCTTTTCCTCTTACTTCATTGTTAGCTTTTTCGATTGCAACTTCAATCTTGTTTCTTTCGTAATCTACAGCCCTTCCATCCCTTTTAATAACTTTCATTGGTTGTTCCTCCCTTGTTAAATTCTATGGTCATTATATATATGATTTCAAAAATAATCTGTTGCAATTGCAACAACCTTTTTGACTAAATCAGCTTGTCTATGATGTGACTATCTTATAAGAAATGTTACAAAAATATTACAATTTTAATATTGTATTTGTAATATTTTGCATATTTTTGTGTAACCCTTTGTATACTTAGATTTCACATATTACCTTTACATATCATTATCAAAATAAATGTTGCATTTGCAACGTATGTATGATATTATTTTGTCATTAGGTTAAAAAAGTAAAAAAACGGAGGGGTAAAATGCTCAATAATTTTGATATTCAAGGCTTTATAACTGATTTTTCAAAAGCCTGCTCAAAAACGCAAATCAAAACCTTTTCAAAAGGAGAAGTAATTACAACTTACTTAGTAAATAGAAATCAGCTTTGTATTCTAATTTCAGGAAGTGCAGACTTAGTAAGATACGATATAAATCGGAAACAGGCTTGTGACAGAGCGCTTTACAAAAAACTCCATCTTTGGAGAAATTTTTTATGATATAAACACCAACAGTGAATTTGCAGTAGAAGCAAAAGAAAAATGCACAGTCCTGTTTTTTCTATATGATGACTTAAATGAAAAATGCAAACAAAACTGCTCATACCATAAAAAATTAGTATCAGCCATGCCAGATTTAATAATATCAAAAATACAAGACTTAACCTCAAGAGTAGACTTATTATCTAGGAGAACTACAAGAGATAAACTACTTCGGTTACTTTGAGCTATTGTCAAAAAAGAATGGAAAAACCTTCACTCTTCCCTTTTCAATAACAGAACTTGCAAATTACTTATCAGTAGATAGAAGCTCAATGACAAGAGAGCTATCATATCTAAAAAAAGAAAACTTCATAAAACAAGACAGAGGCAAAATCACATTATTATATTAATATCCCGCTGTTTACAGCTTACTTTAGCAGCAAAAGCACTATTAACTTTTGACAAAATACTTGAATTATTCATATAATAATTATATAATATAATAGTTTAAGAAAATAATCGGAGGAGACAAAAAATGACAAATGCAATTGAAAGTATAAAAAAATATAAAACCATCCACTTCATAGGAATAGGCGGAATTAGTATGAGTGGTATTGCTGAAACTATAAAAAGTTTAGGAATACATGTAACAGGTAGTGACTGGTCAAAGTCTGAAATTACAGATAGGCTTATTTCTCATGGAATAGATGTAACTATTCGGAAGTGATTTAGATAAAATAAAAAAATCAGATTTAGTAGTTTATACAGCAGCAATTGCAAGTGACGATCCAGAGCTTGTAGAGGCAAAAAAATTAGGTATCAAAACCTGCGAAAGAGCTGTATTCCTTGGAAAGCTCACAGAAAGCTTCAAAGAGACTATTGGTGTATCTGGAACCCATGGAAAAACTACTACTACTTCATTAGTTTCACTTTGCTTTATAAAAGCTGGCCTTGATCCAAATGTTCAAGTAGGTGCTATTTTAAATCAATTAGATGGAAATTATAGAATTGGAAATAGTGATTATTTAATACTCGAAGCCTGCGAATATGTAGAAAGCTTTTTACACTTCCATCCAAAAGCAGAAATAATAACAAACATAGATAATGACCACTTAGACTATTTTAAAAACCTAGAAAATATCAAAAATGCCTTCAAAAAATACATAAAGTTATTGCCAAATGATGGTTTATTAGTTATAAATGCGGATGATGAAAATAGCAAAGGATTATCAGAAATAACAACTGCAAAATGTCTTACTTTTGGTATAAAAAATAACGAGGCCAATTTTCAAGCTAAAAACATTAAATTTGATGAAAATGGATATGCAAGCTTTGATATATACAAAGACTCTGTTTTTCTCGATAACTTCAAGCTATCAATTTCAGGAATGCATAATGTACTAAATGCAACCGCATGTATCGCATTGTGTAATTATTATGGTATTCCAAATAAAGCAATTAAAGAAGCCTTTGATTGCTTCACAGGTGCACATAGAAGATTAGAATATAAAGGCTCCTTCAATAGTATCACAGTATTTGATGACTATGCACACCATCCAACAGAAATAAAAGCCACCTCAGATGCTCTAAATAGAAAACAATTTAACGAATCTTGGGTAGTCTTTCAGCCACATACATACAGTAGACTAAAAAATCTATTAGACGATTTTGCGGACGCTCTTCTAGACTTCGACCATATAATACTGACAGATGTATATGCTGCAAGAGAAAAAAATATTTTCAACATTACCTCAAAAGACTTAGCAGATAAACTAAATGCTTTAGGAAAACCTGTACAATATATCTCGAGTTTTGAAAATATAGTAAATTTTCTAAAGAAAAGCACAAAACCAAAAGACATAGTCCTTACCTTAGGTGCTGGAACAATAACAGATATAGGAGAGCTGTTGTTAAGATAACTTTAAAGCATTCGCTTAAAAAAGCAGAATGCTTTATTTTTTATTTAACTATTCATTTGTTTGACCATAAGCTCAGCAAAAACTGCATAACCGAAATTCTAAATCATTTACCATTACATGTGTCAAAGCACCAACAATTTTTCCATTTTGTACAATAGGGCTTCCACTCATTCCTTGAACTATTCCCCCTGTTTTCTCTAAAAGTTCAGGATCTGTAATCTTGATAACCATACTTTTATTATCAATATTATTGTTTGTATAAATCTTTTGTATTTCCACTTCGTATTCAGCTGGCGTCTCATTTTCAAGTGTAGAAATAAGAGTTGCCTTTCCTTGTTTTATCTCACTTCTTAGTGCAACAGGTAATTTCTTATTTGTTTTTAAGGAAATAGAGCCTGGAGAATTTAAAAGTCCATAAACTCCAAAGTTGGTATTTTTATAAATTGTACCTATTGTGGGTCTTCCTTCTATTGAGCCTTGAATTTTTCCGTGGACTTCCTTCTTTTCCTTTGATTACAGATAAAATATTTGCATTTACAATCTCTCCTGAACCTATTTCAACCAATTCCTCTGTATCACTATCAATTATCCCATGTCCTAAGCTTGCAAATTTTTTACTATCAGGCTCATAAAAGCTTGCTGTACCAACTCCTGCTGCTGTATCACGCACCCAAAGTCCTACTTTATATGAATTATCACTTGCCTTAACTGCTTTTAAATTCGCACTTACCTCCTCTCCATCTCTCAAGCAAACAACCTTCATAGACGCTCCCTTTGCCTCATTTATACAATTAGTCAAATCATTTGTACATGTAACATCTTTATCATTTATCTCAACAATTATATCTCCCTCTAAAATTCCAGAGCCCTCATAAGGCTTGTATCTTTCCATATCTTTTCCAGTTATTTCAGACATTCCAACAACTAATACTCCATTGGTATAAAGCTTCACCCCAATTAGACTTCCAAGAGGAACAACTTCTGCATTTTCAATAACCTCTACATTTATTTCTTTTACTTTAAACCCGAGGAAGGAAACCTTCAAATTTAACTTTCCTGTATAATCATTATCGACTGGATTGGAAGAAACTGTAATAGTTTTATTGTTTTCGAGCCTTTCAATATTGGGATTACTTGAAAATTCCGTCTCTATATTTACCCCTAAAATTGTTCTTAAATTTAATGTCTCACCTTCAAATAAAATGACATTCTCTGGCAAATTTGTTATATTTGATATATATATTAAAGCTATAACTAAAAAAACTAATATAAACGCAATATACGCTCTATTTATATACTTTTTCATTTTAATACCTTCTTATTTTTTGAATTCGATTATATTATAACCAAATACAAAAAAATAAAAACAAGCAGAAAATTCCTAAAAAAAAACTTGAAAATTTTTAAAATTTTCAAGTCTGTTTATTTATTACCAATCTCCAAAAGGAAGGGGTCTACTCTTACTTATAAAACCTGTCTGTTTATAATTTACTAAGGCTAATTTTTCCTTTATCAAAGCTCTAAAATAAGCCTTTTTTCTTTTATCTAAGTAATAATTACTTATACGATTTTCCTCATAATATTTTTCTGCATATTCAAACTCTGCTGGAGAGCTATTAACAGTACAATAATAACAAGCAAGTCTTCGCATTGGATCATCAGCTGGGATGTCTTCATCTTTTTTTATATCATAATTGTATTTAAACCTAGTTTTATAATACCCTACAAAATTTTCTCCTTTAAGCTGTGGGCACCAAATTCTATGATATCTTCCGTCTGCATCTTTTCCTTCTCCCAAAAAGAATTGGTCTGTTCCTCTAACTGTTTCCTTATTTTCTGTACTAACTGCAATTGTATAGTCATTATATACAGTTGTTCCAATTGGAATGCCTTGCATAAATGCTATAAAACATACGTTATTTAATATCAAATCCCAATCTTCACCTTTTAATTCTGGCATTTCATATCCAAAAATATACATAGATTGTATCAAATTCTTAGTAAGACTATTCTTTATAACGTCATATTTAGCACTATTAAAATCAGAGGCAGCTTCTGGTAAAGCTGAATTTATATTAGCTCCTACTTTTTCCACTTTTAACTCTTTTATCTCATCTGTTCCAATCTCTACTATCTTTTCATTAAACCATTCTGTAAAAGCCCAAGCCTCCTTGTAATATTTATCAACCTCTCCTCCGTCGCCAGGAGTACCACCAAAATCAGAAATTTTCGCATTTTTCTCGCCCTCTGATGTAGGAACTATCTCCAAATATCCTGATCTTGATTCATATTTTCCATCAGTTTTATTATAATAATAAGCAGATATAAAATTATCTAATGTAAAATTTATAGTAAGCATTTTAGATTTAGCAGTATTTTGATATTCTTTTACATAATGAACATACGACTTCAATTCGTGTGTTGTAGATATTTCTCTCCAATAGTTATCTCCATCTGGCTTAATAATAGTGTATGGTTCTCCATCAGCAGGTGTTATGGTTTCTGTTTCTACCTCCCAAGCTCTTTCGGTTGGAGAATAAATATAATATCCATCATACAAAGTGAAAACAAGTGCTGGTACATATGCCATAGCATAGCCTTTGCTTGAACCAGTCGCACCAAAGCTTGTCATCAAACTTGAAGAAAACATATTCAAAGCAGCTTGTATATCTCTCATTTTTACATCTGTAACATTTGAATAAGCATCATTTGTAGTATTTATCTGAAAAGCAACAATTGCTTCATGTGCAGCATTTATAAGCGAGTCTGTATATTGCGCCTTAAGTCTAGCTGCATCTACTTGAAAACCGATATACACAC
>JAAWCC010000092.1 GCA_022792975.1 Clostridia bacterium
ATTTTTCAAAAAAGTGTGACATATGATTGACTAACCTTCAATAACTGAAATGTCAAACTAAAGTAAAATATTGACTTTCTCAAAAAAATATAGTAAAATCATTGCTAAGACTTAAGTTAAAGAAGGGAAGAAAAAGATGGAAGTTGGAAAACATAGTCTAGAAGTAGAAAATATAGAAGAACAAAAAGATAAAGTGGAGTTAGGACTTCATAATATTACACATGGATTTGAAAGAGATATAGAAGCAACTATTACTAAAGTTGTGGATGGCTCTTTAAGGTCTGGAAAAAGAGTAGAATTTAAAGGAAGTCTTGTTATTATTGGAGATGTTAATGCTGGTGCAGAGGTTATTGCAGAAGAACATATAATAATACTTGGAACCTTGAGGGGGCTTGCGCATGCAGGTGCTAAAGGAAATAGAAAAGCTATGATAATTGCAAATGAGATTGATGCAACACAGATTAGAATTGCAAATATCGTAAAGGAAAAAGAAATGCCTATTTTTGAAGAGGAGCCAGAGGAGGAAAATGATAAAAAGAAAAAGAAATCTAAAAAAGAAGAGGAAGTGCCAGAGGAGGAATTTTATGAAGATATTAAAACAAGAGCATATATAAAAGATAATGAAATTGTTTTAGAATAAAATATAAAAGGATTACTTAATAGTTGAAATGACTATGAATTGTTAGTAAAAAACTTAACAATTCATGGTCATTTTTGAATATAATTGTTAGCAAAGTTATTTTGTGTTCTTTAATTTAAAATTGTCACATGTATAAGAGGGAATGCATATATTATATATATAAATAAAAGAGGAGGATTGCTAAATGAATAATTTTGATATGAATCAGCTTATGAATATGATTTCTAAAATGGATAAAAAGGATATAGAAAAAGGAATGGCACAGGTTTCTCAAATGCTTAATTCCAAAGATAAAGAAGAAATTATGAAAAAGTTTAATAATCAAATGAATGGCGGAAATAGATAATTATTTAATATTAAAGAAGGGGGAGAGGATTTATAGTGAATAATGAAGACATGTCTGAGCTTTTTAGCAAGTTTAGTAATATGGTAAATGAAGGAAATATACCAGATGAAATGAAAAATATATTGTCTTCTCTTTCTAACAACAATAAAGAGGGTAATGCTGAAGAAAGAGGCGGAGGGCAAAATATAGATGAGAATGCTCCTCAGATAGATTTTGAAACAATCATGAAGATGAAAACTATCATGGATAAAATGAAAGGAAGCGGAAGTGACCCGAGAGCTAACTTACTTTTATCTCTTAAACCTTATCTAAAAGAAAGTAGAAAAGAGAAAATTGATCAATACATAAAGTTATTTAGTATGAGCAAAGTCATAGAAGCTTTTAATAACACTGGAGGTGAAGCAAAGAAGTAATGGAGTTTTTCCCATATTCTAGACGCCCCTATTATTATACGGGAGAAAGGTATAGAGGTGTTCCATACAATGCAAGTGATAATTATAGAATGAGAGCTCCCAAAAAAGAAGCCGGACATAATGTTGCAAGCAGTGAAAGAGCCATTCAAGATAAAGCTCAAGAAGATAAACGACCAGATACTAGAAATAGCGATGAAGATGCGATTTTCGAAATTTTTGGTATCAAGCTATACTTCGATGATATTTTAATCGTTGCTTTAATTTTCTTCCTTTATAATGAGGGAGTACAAGACAGCTTTTTATTTATAGCTCTTGTATTACTTCTTTTATCATAGAATTTAAACCTATAAAGTCTATTTATCCCTAGGAAAAGCTATAAAATGTAAAAAAATAGCAATAAAAAAGTAATGAAAATTTAATAAAAATCTCATAAATACTAGAACTAGCTTCCGTAAATTGATTTTGGCTGAATTTGTCAGGCCAAAAATTATACACTTGAAAAAATACAAAAATCGTGTAAAATAGTATAGTAAAATACTATATATTATATAAAACGATAAAACTCCCTAAAAAAGCAAAAATTAACATAAAGAAATTTGCGAAAAAGCATTGAAAAATCGAGAAAAATCTTGTATAATGATAGTATATGTGTAAAGAATTGGAGGAAGTTTCTATGAACACAAAAATTGTAACAAAAATTTTAGCTGCGTTTTTAGCATTCACACTATCTTTTGCAAACGTAGCACTTCTTGGAATATACACAAATGAAATCTATGCTGCAAGTCCAAAGCTAGAACAGCAAGAGACAAGCATAAGCAAAACAGAACTAGAATTTGATGCATATTTCAAAGAAAATGAGCAAAATGTACATAGCAAGATAATCACTCAAGGAGAGGAGACAAAATTATGCTTAAGCCTAAAACTTGGAGAAGGTTATCTTACAGCTGCAAGAATAAAAATTGAAAATTCTAATTTTAGCATAAAAGAAAACAAAGAAAACCTTGAGAAAATTCAAAGTATTTCTTCAAATGAAAATGTAATAGTATTAAATCAAATAGCAAAAAATGAAGCAGTTAATTTAGAGGTGCCAATCAAAATAAAGGCTGGTTCTAGTTTTAATGCTCGTGATTTAGTAAAAACAGCAGATGTTAGATTAGAAGGAATATATGTAAATAACAAAGGAAAAGAAGTTAAAATAGATAAAACTATAAATATTGAAACTTCAATTGATGGAACAGCAGAAAGTGCACTTTTAGGAGAAGTTTCAAAATATGTAACATACAATGTAGGTGGAAGTAAAGGTGTGATACTTCAGACTTTAGTCAAATCTAAATTAATAGATAATAAGTTACCAATAAAACAAACAAAGTTAGAAATAGAAATTCCTAAAATAAATAATATAGAGCCTAAAACAATATCAGTTTCTGCAAGAACACAAGAGGCAAGCAATGGTAAAGCATCAAAAGTATTCACAAAAGATGAATATAGAATTGAAAATGGAAAAATCTTATTAACACTTCAAAATGATAATGAAATTCTTTCTTGGAGAAAAAATGTACAAGATGAAATAATGATTACTTATATATATGATGAAAAAGCTATAACAGAAAGTGCAAAATTAAAGCTAAATGCAAATTCAGAAATAACCTACTATGGAAGAAGTGAAAAAACAGCTAAATCAAATATAAGTGAAAATTTGGAATTAAAAGAACAGATTGGAGATATAGTTACATTAAATTTAGATTTATCAACAAATGAGTTATATAAAGGATACATGCTTAAAGAGAATGGAAAAGTGACAAGCTTTACAGATACATTAAGCTTAAATATTGGAGCTAGCGAGTTAGTCGACAAAATAGTATTTAAAGACGATGTGAGCTATGCAGACAGAAATGGAAACATCTTTCCATCAAATGCATATTATACATACACAAAAATAGGAAAAGAAAACCTAGTGGAAATCTTAGGAGAAGAAGGATATATCAAGGTTTATAACAATAATGGAGAAGTAATTACTACATTAAATAAGGATAATACTGAATATAAATTTGGAGAAAAAGCAGAGAATATAACATTTGAGGCAAGCAGGCCAGTTATAGAAGGAATATTAAAAATAGAAAATACAAGAGAGATAAAGCCATTAGAATATTCAAAAACACAATTAGAAGAATTCTCAGAATATAAAGTAAAATTAACTACAAGCATATATAAGGATGATGCAGTGATAATTACAGGAGCTGAGACAAAAACAATAAAGCTGGAAAATCCAAGAACTGCTGCAAAATTAGAATTAAGTAAACAAAACTTATCAACAGTAGTAACCAACCAAGGAGTAGAATTAAGAGTAGTATTAAAAACAACAGAGGCAAATTCCTTACTATATAAAAATCCAAGTATAGAAATAGTATTGCCAAGCTATGTGGAGAAAATAGATATAGAAAATGTGAAGCTTCTATATGAAAAAGAATTAAAACTAACAAATGCAAGAATATATAAAAATGCAAATGGAAGCTTAGTTATTACAATTGCACTTGAGGGAGAACAAAAAGGATATAATGATACTGCAATAACAGAAGGTGCGACTTTAGTTATGAATGCAGATATTAAAGTAAATGAATTAACACCAACTAAAACAGAAAAAGTTATATTAAATGTAAAAAATGAAAATTCAAAAGAGAATGTAACTACATTTGAAACAGATATGAGTTTTACTGCACCAACAGGAATGGTAACAGTAAATCAAATCACAAATTACAATGATAAAAATGAAGTAGCAACATCAATAAGTGGCAAGAAGGAAGTTGGAGAAATAGACACAGCTTCAAATGAAAAAACAGCAAAAGTAAATATGACAGTAATAAACAATTATGATTATACCTGCGACAATATACAAATTTTAGGTAGAACACCATTTGCCGGAAATAAATCAATTAGAACAGGACAAGACTTAGGCAGTACATTCAGTGCAAAACCTGTAAGCACAATTGTCCCAACATCAGGAGTTGCGAAGGAAGATGTAAAGGTATATTATAGTGCTAATGGAGAAGCAAATAAAGACTTAAATAATAGTGCTAATGGATGGACAGAGGATCCAAATTCATTGACAGAAATAAAATCATATATGATAGATTTAAAAGAGCAAGCACTTGAAACAGGAGAAAGTGTAGGCTTTACATATAATGTTCAAATTCCAGCAAATCTTGAACACAATGAAGATACATATGGAGCATTCTCAGTATATTACCAAGATTACGGAGAAAATATGGAGGCAGGAATTGCAGGACTTTCAACAGGAGAAGGACCAAGCTTAAAGCTAGAGCTTACAGCAAAAACACAAGCAGGACCTTTAGCAAACAATGGAGCAGTAGAAGAAAGTGACACAATAGGATTTACAGTTAAGGTAACAAACGAATCGAGCCATATTGCAGAAAATGTAACAGTAACTGCAAAAATACCAGAAAATACATACTATGTAGACGATAAGGATCAAATTGATACAAGTATAAAAGAAATAAATTCAGAAGTGAAAATAATAGAGCCAGGAGAAACAAAGGAATTATATTTCAATGTAAGAACAGCAGCATATACAAGTGTAGCAATAGAAAATGCTAATAAAATAAAGTTAAGTGTAACAGCAAAAGCAGAAGAATATAATGATATCTTTTCTTCAAATGAATTTGCAAGCACAATAACAGAAGTTACTGAAAATAGAATAATAATGAAGGTAAAATCAGGAATGGCAGGACCTTTAGGAAAAGGCTCTAAAATGGAATATTCAGCAACAATAGGAAAAAATACTTCAGAAGCTTTAAATAATGTTGTGGTTACATGTGAAGTACCAGAGGGAATGAAATTTTTAGATGCAAATAAAAATGGAGCATATGACCAAAACACAAAAACTATAACCTGGAGATTTGAAGAATTTAATGGCACAGGAATAGTATGGAACTTAGAAACAGAAGAATTACCAAAAGGAATGTCAGAAAGAGATGTAAATGTACAACTTAGTGCAACCTTCGAAGGAGGAGCTAGAACATTCACAAGTAATATAGTATCAAGAAAAGTAAAAGGAGAAAGCTTTAGTATATCACAAACAAGTACAATGTCAGATGGGTATATAACAGGAGGAGAAGAGGTAACATTTGTCATAACAGCTAAAAATTTAGGAAGTAGTACGACAACAGTTTCAATTATAGACAAATTACCAAACGAATTAGTTTTCCAAAAGTACTATTATACAAAAGCTGGAAAGCTAATCCAAAGTACTGAGAAAAAAGGAAACTTAATAAGCTTCCAAACATCACTAGCAGCAGGAGAAACATTAACTGCACATATTGTAGCAAAAGCTAATACTCAGACTTCAACAAAGGAAATTATAAATGAAGTGTCAGTGCAAGGACAATCAGTTACAGAGAAGGCAGAAAATCTTACACTTATATTAGTTGGAAAAGAGCCAGCTCCGACACCAACAATAGATCCAGATGACCCAAATGCAACACCTGACCCAAATAAAACTTATAGAATTTCAGGAGTAGCTTGGGTAGACGAGAATAATGATGGAAAAAGAGATAGTGGCGAAAGATTATTAGAGGGAATAAAAGTATATTTATTAAACAGTACAAACAATGCAAAAGTTAAAGAAACCACAACAAACGCAAATGGAGCATATACCTTCTTTGATGTAGCACAAGGTAGATATATAGTAGCATTTGAATATGATGAAAAAGCGTATGATATTGCCAAATATCAAGCAGATGGAATTGATTCAAGCATGAATTCAGATGCAATAAAAGTAAATATGACTATAAATGGAAGGACAGGATATTATGCAGCAACAAATGCAATAACAGTAAGTTCAAATTCATATAATGTGGATTTAGGATTAGTAAATAGTCCAAAATTTGATATGAAATTAGAAAAAGGAATTGCATTAGTACAAGTAAGCAATCAAAAGGGAGTAAAGAGTTATAAGTTTAATAATGAAGCTATTGCACAAGTACAAATCGAGGAAAAAAATATGGCAGGTTCAGTTGTTGCAATAACATATATATTTAAAGTAACAAATGAAGGTGCTGTAAGTGGATATGTAAATAAGGTAGTAGATTATAAATCAAAAGATTTAAACTTTAGCTCTACAATGAACCCAGAGTGGTATCAAGATACAAAGGGTGATTTATATAATACATCACTTGCAGGCAAAGAAATAAAGCCAGGTGAGACAGTAGAATTATCTTTAATACTAACAAAGACAATGACTAATGAAAATACTGGACTTTCAAACAATACAGCAGAACTTGCTGAGGTTTCAAACGACTTAGGACTTAAAGATATAGACTCAACACCAGGAAATAAAAACACATCTGAAGACGATTTCGGAAAAGCAGATGTAATTATTGCAGTAAAAACAGGAGGAATACTATTCTATGGAGGAATAGTGCTAGTAGTTCTTGCAATATTTGCTCTTGGAGCATATGAGATAAATAAGAGAGTTTTGAGGAAAATATAGAGGAAAGGAGGAAGGCTAAGAATGGAAAAGAAGCAAACAAAAAAACAAATTATACTAATAATAACCATGATAATATTAATAATAACAGGAATGGCAACAATAGTTAAAGCAGCAGGGGATGAAACAGATGGAAAAATTATCACAAGCGAAGAAAAAGCAGAAATTTTTAAAGAATATAATGAGTTTGTTTATGATAAGTTAAATCGTCAGGAGCACCCTACTTGGTTATTTAAAGATTATGAAATATCTTTATGGTGTAATGAGCACGGAAAGGATGTTAACGGATATTTAACAGGACAAGAAAAACATTACTGGGCAGAGATACCAGAAGCAGATAAAAAAGAGGGAGGACCCTCTGCATATGATCCTAATAGTCCATATCACTGGTATAGAAGAAGTGAGAGTTGTGGATTAATTGAAAATATAGCAGGTGGTGAAATATATAAAGACGCATATGAAAAATGGAAGAAACAGATGGAAGGATTAAATTGGTGCCATCCAAGTAAACCAACTATTACACCGTTCCAAGGAGAAGATGGGATATGGAAACAAGCAAAAGCGATAGGACATAATTCAATTAATATGCCTTCACCTGAGGGAGCAGATTGGGGAAAAGGACCAATTAAATCAATTGAATGGAACAAAATTGATACCTTCCCAGTTAATGAAGTACAAGATGGATTATTTATATTAACACAACAAATAATATATGAACATCCAGGAGATATACCATTTGAACCAGAAGGATTATCAGAAGAACAAAAGTATAATGCATACTTTACAGCAGACGAGAAGCAAGCTGCATTATGGACATTAAAAGGAACAGGATATGGAAGATTTAATTCGTCTGGTAGAGATAATGATATGGAGGATAGAAACTTAGGACTTGCTGCAAAACGTTATCAAAGATTTTATGATAAAATACATGATGGAATAGGCGGAGAAGACAAATATGAAGAATTCATAAAACCAATGTGGCTTGATGAAAATAATAATATACAAGAATTAGACGATAAGCATGTAACACAAATAGAAGATACACAAATAGACGGAGAAAGCTATAAAACATATGCATATTCTGACAGTATGTCTCAAGTAAATACTAAAAATAAGAGTCATATTCTTGGACCATTTGTTATAGATTATACAGTATTAGATGACGAGCAGGACGATACATATAACTGTTTAGATACAACAGATATTAAAGGAACAGGAGCATCAACAGACTATGGAGAAGAAGATTCAAGCAACGGAGGAACAGTAGTGCCTACACCACCAGTTGATACAGAACCACCAGAATGGCTAAGACCAAGTGGACAAACACCAGGCGCAACACCAACTCCAACAATAAAACCAGCTGAAGATGAAAATGAATATGCACAAATTAAATTTGATGCTGTTGAAAAAATAACAGTATATAACCAAGACTTAAAGAATATAGAAGACTTAGGCGGAAGCTTTAAAATAGCATATGCTTGTAGCAATGGAGATATTGTAGATGAAGCATTGGAAAGAAGAATTATAGACTATGATGGAAAACGTTATTATGAATTTGCAAATGGAGAAAAAGTTCCTTCATTCCTATCAAGAAAGCCATTCTATATAGTAGTATTTAGAGGAGGTATGCAGGACGACGAATTCACAAACTTCTATGCAAAAATAGACTTCCAATACTTAGAAAGCTGCGAGGGAACAATTACAGAATACGAGGGAAGAGTTTGGAACTACTGGTATGAAGTAACAGTAAAACCTTATACATTTAATTATACAGCCTCTGGTAATATGCCAGGTGAGGATGAAGAAGGAAATCATATATGTATTCCAAAAACATATCAAAAGAGCTGGACACCTAATACCTATACATGGGAGCTAAAGAAGGAGGAATCTGGAGAATTTGCGCAAAAACATATAGGATTTTTACATTCAAACTTTAGTAGAAATTATAAAAAGACATCAATTGTAATAACCTCTTGGGATATAGAACTACCACCACCACATGTTGAGTTACTTAAAAATTGTACAGAGTGTGGACCTCTATATGGAGCATTCTTTGATGTAAAAATTAACGTTGTGGGTAAAGACTTCGTATTTGCAAAAGATATAAATGCAAACTTTGAATTTAGTGCAATGACTAATACAAAAGGTAAGATAATAATTGACTCAAGTATTTTTGAACAATATGGAATATATCTACAACATTTAGAAAATGGAATGGTAACAATAACCTTCCAAGAGACAGGAGCACCAGCAAATCATAAACTTAACCCTGCACCTAGAAGTATGTTAGTTGCGATTAATAAAGGTGTAATATCAAGTGTAGCAGGTGGCTACATATCATCAGAAGATTCTGATGTTGCATATGCAAGAATGGATTTTGATAACGAGCATAAAAGTGGAACTCCAAAGATTGTATTAGAAAAAATAAACAAAAACTCAAATACAGCAGAAATACTAACAGGAGTTAAGGCATATTTTGATATACAAGTAGCTTATACAGCACATGGTGGAATGTTAAATGAAAATGGAAAATTAGTTGGAACAGGACCAGTAATAAATAAACAATATAATGTGATAAGAGGACAGACATATAATGGAGCATTTATTCTAACATCTGAAGACTTTGAAAACATGAAGGAGGGCTTCTCATTAAATGGATATACAGGAATAGTAACACTTGCAATTAGAGAGGTTGCAACTGCTGATGGTTCATTTGTAGTTTCACCAAAGAATAGAACAATAGACTTAGTTTACTATAATGGATACTTATTAGACTATACAGAATACACAGATGCGCCAGTTATAGCACATCATATATATGATAACCCACTTGCGGAAATTTATGAGTATGCAAATGGAAGAATTGGAATAAACCAATTAAATGAACAAACTAGACAATATATGCTATCTTGGGTAAGAAGTGCATTAAGAGAACAACAAAACAGTGATGCCAGTGTAAGAATGACATATGAAGACATTATGGCATGGCTTGTAAAACATATAGAAGAAAAATATAAAGGACCAGATGGAAAAATCAATATTCCAACAGAGCTAGAGGAATGGAAAGCATCAACAATGACAACTGAATATGGTGGAGACGAAGTAGTTAGAATAACTATTGAGGACGAAGCAGGAACACCAATAGAAATACCAATCCCACCACCAAAAAAAGAAGAAAACTTGTTAATGAAGGTTGCAGGTAACGTATTCTTAGATCAAAGAGAGACAAAAGGTGATGGAAAAGAAGCTAACGGAAAACTTGACCAAGGTGAGACTTTATTAAAGGGTGTAGAAGTTACATTATATGAAGCATCAGGCAAAAAAGCAGAGCTTATAAAGACAGAGGGTGCTGAATTACGTCACAACCCAACTGTAACAGACGAAAACGGATATTATGAATTCAATGGAGTAGACCCAATGAAAAAATACTACGTAGAATTCAAATATAACGGAATGGAATATAGAGCGACAACAGAAGGCTCAGAAGCAATATATAACACAGAAGAATGGGCAAAGACTTCAAAAGCGCATCAAGAGGGAGGAGTTGCTGATAAATATAAGACAATTACAGCAGATACTAAAGCATATCATTATGACGAAATAGCAGGACTTTATGCAGAAGTAGCAGACTTAGCATTAAAACATATTCGTGAGAATGAAGCTGAATTAAATATGGATGCAATCCGTGCAGAGGTTCAAGGTAGACATTCAAGCGACCCTGAAATTGCTGATAAGATAAACTATATGAAGGAGGTTGAAGTAAAGGCATATGCTGGATATTCTGTAAATGGAAGTAAAGCAGAGACATATCCACACAAATCACTTGGAACAAGCTTTATAATAAATGCATTACCACTAGGCTCAGGTAAGACATCAGTTGAATATGCAGGAGATAATGTAAAGCTTCTATATCCAGGACAATTGCAAATACATTGTGGATTAGTAGAAAGAGCAGTAGCTGACCTTTCACTTGTAACAGATATAGTTGAAACAACAGTATCAATGAACAGATATGATACAACATACGATTATTATAGAGGTGAAGGAAATTATCACCAATATATGTACGAAGAAGATTATGCATATTCAACTACACCAAATGAAAATGGTATTGCATACTATACAGAGGACAATGTACATTTCTATATAACATATGAAATAGTACTTACAAATGAGACAGATTTAGGCTCTAAAGTCCTTGAAGTAGTTGATTACTATAACAAAGAATTAGTATTTAACCAAAATGGTTATACAACAACTAAGGGAACATATATCCCAGCAATTACCTCATATATAGGAGATAATCCAGGAGGTACAAATGCATTAGGTGTAACAGCATCAAGCGGCTCTGGATATGCAGCAGCAAAGGGTGGAACAGCAGATTATAAGACACTATATTTACAATTAAATAGCAATATAGCAGAAGGATTAACGAATTCACATAAAATAAGACTAACATTTGAATTAACAGGAAATAGTGATAATGCTAAAGAAGTATTAAAACAATACTTATATCAAGAGGACCAAAAGGATGGAAATGGATATTCTAAATCTTGGATAATTGGTAACTATGCAGAAATAAATGCATATGGAACAGATGAAGGATATCTAGATAGAGATTCAAGACCTGGAAACTTCAAAATAGATAAATTTGAAGAGTATAATACACATTTTACAGAGGCTTTCGTAAAATATATTTTAGGCGGAGGAGAAGAAGCATCTCGTGAAATGAACATGTGGCTAAATAGAATGAAGGAACTTCAAGAGGATGACGCATGGTATGTTGGAATCTCACTTACAAATAACGGATTTGTAAGAGAGATGACAGGTAATGCATGGGAGGCAGTAGACGGAGATAGAATAAAGAATTCATTAGGCTTAAATGTAAAATATGATGGAGGAAGCAGAATACTAAATTACAATGAAGCAAATAAAATAGCAGGCATCAAAGTAGAATTAGTAGAGCTTCTAAAACAAGGTGATAGAGAAAATGGCTTAGATGGAAACCAAGTTGTGAGAGCTGTAACAACAACAGATGCAAATGGACAATATAAATTCAAATCATATATTGCAGGAGATTATACAGTAAGATTTGTATATGGTGGAGACGATTCAACGCCTATAAGTAATATAAGCAGGAATACTTTTGAACCAACAGAAGAGGCCGACTTCTTACCAATAAATGGACAATATTATCAATCAACTAAGGCAAATCCAAATACAAATACAACAAAGTATTGGTATAAGGAAAAAGATTATGATAAAGCAGGTGCAAATGAAGCTGGAATAGAGAGTGGAGACTTATTGACTAGATACTCAGATGCATATGATGATGCTTATTCAAGAAGAAGTCAAATGTTATCACAAGTATCAGAAAAAGTTGAAAATGATAAAGCTCAGAACTCATCAGATTATGATTATGAGGGAGTAATATCAGTAGAGTCAACATGGCATAATGACCCGATGTATGCATATACATCAACAATGCAACTAGAAGTTGAATATATACGTCCAGAAATAAAAGGTAATGACGAAAATGGTTGGTATGAATATAAGATTAATCAAATAGACTTTGGTGTTACACCAAGAAGCTATAATGATGTAAGCATTACAAAATATGTATCTAATATAAAGCTATATAACCAAGACAAAAATAGCTTAAGTCCAAAACTAGAGGTTAATATGGACTTTAATGAGGACGGAACAAGAATCAATCCAAGTGCTGACAGTGTAGTAGGAGATTTAATAATGAATTCAATTGGTAGATTCCAAGATGGACATATTGATATACAATATGAACCAGAATTATTACAAAATGCTAGACTTGAGTTGACATATAAGGTAATAGTTAGAAATAAGAGCTTACATGATGGAGAAATTTACGACACAATCAAATACATCTATGAGGGTGGCAAAATTATAGCTGTTGTATACTATGAAGAACAAACAGATAGAATGGTATATTATGAAAATGACGAATTAAGACAAAACTCAATAGTATATCACAACTCTGATAATGCAGGTGAATACTCAAATATAAGCTTAAATAGAGAAGACAGAAAAGCTAAATCAGGAAGACTTGCAAGCTATAAAGAAGTTAAAGGCTTTACAGAAGGCAATGCAGATATTATAACATCACAAGTAACAAACATTGTAGACTATGTAAACAATCCACTTCAATTTACACAAAATATTGATGGCACACCAGTTAATGGAAATTGGGAAAGAACTACAAGAGCAAACTATGTATCAAGCCGTGAAAATTACAGTGTTTCGAACGGAGAGATATCATATGGAAATAATGGAACAAACTTAATAGAGTCATATTCAGACAGTATAAGATACAATAAGAATGGGCAGGAAGGACTTTATGCAATCTTGAAGCCAGGTGAAGAAAGACAAGATGAATTAAAATTAGTGCTTAACCTAGGAACACAAGTTGGCGGAACAAACGAATATGAATATCCAAACGAAATAGAAATTACAAGATTAAGAAACAGCGCAGGTAAAATTCTAGATATTGAAGGATATTTAATGGATAGAAAAGAAACCTCAAAGGTAAGTCACTTAACAGATTTAGAATATCCAAATGACTATACAGGAAAGTACACACCAACAATATCAACTAGCAGATGTGGAACAATAAGAATAACAGTACCAGCAGGTTTATCATTAGTTGATAATGTAGTAGGCTCAAATCTTGGAATAGTTCTAGTAGTACTAGTAGTATTTGCAGTAGGATTAGTATTAATCAAAAAATTTGTACTAGTATCTAAAAAATAAGACTTCTCAAAACCAACATAAAAAACTAAAAAAAGACACAAGGATTTAAAAGCCTTGTGTCTTTTCCTTTTTATTTATTTGCATAAATTTTGGAAAATTAGGTAAAACTACGTTTAAACATAAATTAAAGAGGGGCGAAAATTTTGAAGACTATTAAAGCTTTAAATAAAGAACGGAGTTTTACTTAATAAAGAACAATTAAAGAGTTATCTAGAAAACCTTGCATCAGACCATACTTTAAAGGAAAAATCTGATAAGGAAACATATCCAATTCCTAGGCTAATAGATAATTTTGATTATATAACAAAAACATATGATATGCTAAACAGACACTTAAAACTTGGGATTAATGTACATCAAGCAGGGGAGTGGCTGTTAGATAATTATTATGTTATAGAGGAAACTGTAAAAGAGGTAAGAAAAAATTTACCTCTTAAGAAGTATATAAGTTTTACTCGGTATATCTTCGGGAAATTATAAAGGATATGCTAGAGGTTTTGTTGTTGCTTCTGAAATTGTTGCATATACTGATGGAAACTTTAATGCCAAAGATGTAGAGGAATATTTAGAAAGTTATCAAACTAAGAAAACTTTAAATATGGATGAAATCTGGGATATAAACTTATTTTTTAAGATTGTATTAGTAGAGAGAATAAGGGATATTTGCAGTAAGATATATGTATCACAAATGCAAAAAGAGAAGGTTGAAAGTATTATAGAAAGGCTTGTTGAGAATAAGCCAAAAGAAGAGCTTAAATTTGTACCTCAAACTAAAATTTTTCAAAGTCATGGAGAGAATAGTTTTGCCTTTATTGAATATATGGCATATAGACTTAGAAAATATGGAAAAAAAGGAATTGCTTATATAAATATCTTAGAAGAAGAAATAAATAAGCAGGGACTTAGCTTGCAAGAGGTTATAAAAAAGGAGCATTTTGATATTGCTCTTAAAAAGGTTGCAATTGGAAATTCGATTAAAAGTATTCATGCTCTCCAAAGGATGAATTTTTCAGAGATGTTTGAAAACATAAATGGGGTTGAGGATATTTTAAAAAGAGATCCAAGTAAAGTCTATGAAAATATGGATTATAAGACAAAGGAGTATTACAGAAATACTATAAAAGAAATTGCAAAAAAGACTAAGATGTCAGAAATATATGTTTCTAAGAAAGTAATTGAGCTTGCAAATGCGCGGTAAAAAAGGGACAAAAGAAAATCATATTGGATATTATCTAATTATGGAGGGGCTTCAAGATTTATATCGTGTTTTAGAATTTAAAAAAGGAGATATTAAGAAAAAAAAGAAGCTCAAGTTAAATTTATATATTTATGGAATACTTATATTAAGTATTGCTTTTTCTGCTATTACAGGATTTTTGACATACATTCGGAAGCAAAAATTTAATTTTGGGTATTATTTCAGCATTTTTGATATTTATACCTATGACTGAAATTGTAACTAAAGTTATACAAAATATTTTAAGCAAATGTGTGAAAACAAAGTTAATTCCAAAGATGGATTTTACAGATGGGGTGCCAAAGGAATTTGCTACAATGGTAGTAATTCCTAATATTTTAAATTCTGCTGATGATGTAAGAAAAGTATTTGAGAAATTAGAAGTATATTATTTGGCAAACAAATCCGAAAATATCTACTGCACAGCATTAGGTGATTGCAGTTCAAGCTCTAAAGAAAAGGAAGAAAAGGATACAGAAATTATAAATACTGGAGTATATGAGGCAGAAAGACTTAATAAAAAATATGGAGTTAATTTATTTAATTTCATATATAGAAAAAGAGTTTGGAATGACAGAGAAAAAACATATATGGGGTGGGAGAGAAAAAGAGGTTTACTTACAGAGTTAAACCAGTTTTTGCAAAATAAAAATGGCAAAAATACCTTTTTAATTAATACTCTTGAAAAAGCAGACTTGAAAATTAAATATATTATCACTCTTGATGGGGATACTGAGCTTACACTTAATTCAGGCATAGAGCTTATTGAGGCAATGGCACATGTATTGAATAGACCTATTATAGAAGGTGGAATGGTCGTAAGTGGATATGGGATTATACAGCCTCGTGTAGGTATAAACTTAAACGAAAGTAAAAAAAGCATTTTTGCTGAAATATTTGGAGGAAGAGGAGGAACAGATTCTTATACAAATGCAATATCAGATACTTATCAGGATAATTTCGGAGAGGGAATTTATACAGGTAAGGGAATTTATGACTTGAATGCCTTTTGTACAGTTTTGAAGGACAAAATTCCAGAAAATATGGTGCTAAGTCATGACCTTTTAGAAGGGTCTTATTTGAGATGTGGACTTGCTTCTGATATTATGCTTTTAGATGGTTATCCTAAAACTTATTTATCATTTATAGCTAGACTTCATAGATGGATAAGAGGTGACTATCAAATAATACCTTGGATGGGACGAAAATCAAGTCTAAACAAATTATCTAAGTTTAAAATACTAGATAATATAAGAAGAAGTTTAGTTGAAATAATGGCAATTCTGAACGTAATAGTGCTGCTTGGATTTAAAATTTTTGCAGGAGAGCAGATAGGTTTTCCTCTTACAATTACTTTTTTGAGTGTTGTTATTTCAAGTGTATTGGAGTTTGTAAATTATGTTGTATTTAGAAAAGAAAATATAAAAAGACAGAGGTGCTTTTCTAAAAGTATAGACCGGACTTCTTGGAGGCCTTTATCGAGCATTAATAAATATTATCACTCTTCCAACTAAAGCATATATTTCAATTAATGCAGGGGTTAAGACCATTTACAGAATGACGGTTTCTAAGGAACACTTACTAGAATGGACTACCTCAGAAGAAGCTGAAAGGCAAAATAAGAATACAATACCTAATGTGTATAGTAAGATGTTTATAAATGTTTGCCTTGGTCTATTACTTCTAGTTTTGGCTCCAATTGCAAAGTGTGCAGTTTTTGCTAAGGGAATGATATTGATTTTGTCGGTATTATGGATTTTAGCACCGATTTTTATATGGGAAATTAGCAGAGAAAATGTTCAAAAGAAAATAGTGCAAAAATTGTCTCGGAGAAGAACAAAGCTATATTAAGAATATTGCAGAAAAGACTTGGGGATTTTTTGCAGAATTTATGAATAAAGAAAATTCTTTTCTTCCACCTGATAATCTTCAAGAGAGTAGAAGGGAGAAAATTGTAGGAAGAACTTCTTCAACTAATATTGGACTTGGACTTTTGACTATAATTTCGGCATATGATTTGAAATTTATAAATTTAGAAAAGGCAATTGCAAGCATTGAAAATACAATGGAAACTATTGTAAAGCTAGAAAAATGGAATGGACATTTATATAATTGGTATAATACCAAAACTTTAGCACCACTCTTGCCAAAGTATGTTTCAACAGTTGACAGTGGAAACTTTGTGCGGATATATGTATACACTAAAAATGTTTCTAGAAGAAAAACTTAATTCACAATATAAAGATAGAATAGAAAATCTTTTAAAAGATGTGGATAAAATTATTAAAAATACTGATTTTTCTTTACTTTATAGTAAGGAAAATAGGCTTTTGTCTATTGGTTTTGATGTGGAGGCAAATAAATTAACTGACACTTATTATGATTTACTTGCCTCAGAAGCAAGGCAGGCAAGTCTAATTGCCATTGCGAAAAAAGATATTCCAGCAAAACACTGGAATAATTTGAGTAGGACCCTTACTACACTCGGAAAATATAAAGGACTTATATCATGGTCTGGAACTGCTTTTGAGTATTTAATGCCTAATATTAATATTAGAAAGTATGAGGGAAGTCTTTTAGATGAGTCTTGTAAATTTATGGTTATGAGCCAAATGAAGTATGCTGATAAGCTAGGGATACCATGGGGAATTTCGGAGGCAGCCTTTAATTTGAAGGATTTAAATTCAAATTATCAGTATAAGGCTTTTGGTGTACCTTGGTTAGGCTTAAAAAGGGGCTTAGGCGATGAAATGGTGGTATCTAGTTATGGATGTATACTTGCAATTACTGATTTTCCAAAAGCAGTGCTTCAAAATTTAAAAGCTCTAGAAAAACAAGGTATGCATGGAAAATATGGATTTTATGAAGCTATTGACTATACTCCAGAAAGGCTTACACCTGGCAAAAAAAATGCACCAGTCGAGACCTATATGGCTCACCATCAGGCACTTATTCTGCTTTCTATAAATAATTTACTTAATAATAACATTATGCAAAAAAGATTTATGGAAAATCCTGAGATTAAAGCAATTGATATACTTTTGCAGGAGAGAATGCCTAGTGACATGCTTATTACAAAAGAAAGAAAAGAAAAAACTAAAAAGGTTAAATATGCTGGATATGATAATTATGTATCTAATAAATATACAGAAGTGCTTGAGTTTCCGAGGAAATGTAATGTTTTATCTAGTGAGGACTATCTAATTGAAGTAGATGATAGAGGAAATGGATTTAGTAGATATAAAGATATTTTAGTTAATAGATATAAAGAGACCTCTAGTGTGCCTTGTGGTATATTTTTCTATATAAGAGATACAAGGTCTGGGAAGATTTGGAAGGCAAATTATGAAGCGGGTCAGACAGATAAGTATGAGGTTACTTTTGCAGAAGATATATCTGAGATTAAAAAAATCAAAAATGGTGTTGAAGCAGATGTTAAAATAATTGCTGCTTCAGCTTTGGGAACTGAGATAAGAAGAATTAAGCTTAAAAATACTTTAGAAAAGGACATGGATTTAGAGCTGATTCGGATACTTTAGACCAGTTTTATCAAGGATTGAGGATGATATAGCCCATCCTGCATTTAATAATTTATTTTTAAAATACGAGTTAAGCAAGCAAAAAGATTTATTGATTAAGAGAAATAAAAGAGGAAATAGTGCAGCTATTTATCTAGGAGCAAATTTATTTTTGAAAAACGGAGAAAACAGTGAGCTTGAGTATGAGATAGATCAAGCTAAAATGTCTAATATCCTAGAAAATAATGCCCCATTTTCAAATAGTTTAGGACTTGTTACAGAGCCGTGTGTAGCTATTAAAAAAACTGTAAAAATAAAGGCTGGAGAAGAAAAAGAGTTTAATTTAGTTATAGCTATTTCAGAAAAGGAGGAGGATGTTACAAAGAGCCTTGAATATTATAGAATACAGGAAAATATTAATCAAGAGTTTAATATAGCAAGAGCCAAGGCAGAGGAGGAGGCAAGATATTTAAATTTAAGACGTAGTAATTTAGAGGTATTTAATATGGTATTGCCATATGTTATGCATCCAAACCCTATGAGAAGTCTATATATGAAGGACTTTGCAGATAGAGAATTTAAGCAAAGAGATTTTTGGAAGTATGGAATTTCTGGAGATTTGCCAATAATTCTTATTACTGTTAAGTCTGCAAGCGATATTTATATAGTAAAGGAATTATTAAAAGTTCATGAAATGCTCAGAGTAAAAGGAATTAGGACGGATCTTTGCATACTTGATTATGAAAAAAATGTTTACGAAAGATATGTAAAAGACCAGATTATCCAACAGATTTTGAATTTACAAATTGGGTATTTGCAGAATGTTAGTGGTGGAATTTTTATATTGAATGCTAATGAGATTGAAGATGAAGAACTATTTAAGTTTAAGGCAAATCTTGTTATTAATGCTTCTAAAGGAAATGCTATTGAAGCTATAAAGGAAATGGAGGAAGAGTATAAAAAGAGTATAAAAAATATTGGATATCAAGCCGAAAATACAATTAGAGCTGAAATGAATTTTGAACCTATTAAACCTAATATTGATATGAAAAATTTGAAATTTTATAATGGTTTTGGCGGATTTTCTGAGGATGGAAGGGAATATATAATTAGACAAAATAAGGAGGCTTTTCCTCCTACTACTTGGAGTAATGTGCTAGCGAATAAAAATTTTGGAAGTGTTGTGACAAATAATATGGGAGGATTTACTTATAGCAAAAACAGTAGACTAAATAGAATAACTGCTTGGGCAAATAATCCTAGTCAAGATATTCCTTCTGAAATAGTTTATTTGAGAGATTTAGAGCTTGGAAATGCTTGGACTTTAAATGCAAACGTAATGCCAGATGGTGAGGAATATTATACAATTTTTGGATTTGGGTATGCAAAAAGTTATCATGCTTCACTTGGAATTATTCAAGAAAGTGAGACTTTTGTTCCAAATGAAGATAGCATCAAGGTGAATATTATTAGACTTAAAAATACTTTATCAGAAAAGAGAAAATTAAAGCTAATTTATTATATAAAACCTGTCTTAGGTGAGGACGAGACTAAAAGTAGTGGATATATTAATTTGAGCTTTTTACCAGAGAATAATTTAATTACTTGCAAAAATATTTATGGAGAGGATTTGTCAAAACTTGTCTATGTTTCAAGTAGTGAAAGCATAAAGTCTTTTACAGGAAATGATTTAGGCTTTATGGGTATGGGAGATTATACCAAGCCTGATTCAATTTTTAAAACTGAGCTTGATGGGGAAAATGCTTTGGGTGTACCATCTTGTATTGCATTTGAAATGGAAATTGAGCTTGAGGCATTTGAAGATAGGGCAATTACACTTGTTTTAGGAGAAGCAGAAGATTTTGAAAGTGCTGAATTGACTTTGCAAAAGTATATAAGTCCAGAGCTTGCAAGCGATGCGCTTAGAATGACTAAAGATTATTGGAGTACAATTTTGAGAAAGGTTCAAGTTAAAACTGGTAATGAGGATATTGATTTTATGCTAAACCGGTTGGGCTATGTATCAGACTATTGTATGTAGAATGTATGCTAGAAGTGCCTATTATCAATCTGGAGGAGCTTTTGGGTTTAGAGATCAGCTTCAAGATAGTTTATCCTGCAAGTTTGTATCAACGGAAATGCTAAAGGAGCAGATTTTGAAGCATGCAAGTCACCAGTTTGAAGATGGAGATGTAGAGCACTGGTGGCATGACGAGACAAGGCGTGGTATTAGAACTCGTTTTTCTGACGATTTACTTTGGCTTCCTTATAGTGTTTGTGAGTATATTGAATTTACTGGTGATTATAATTTGCTTAACTTAGAGGTGCCTTATTTAAAAGGGAATTTGCTATCTGAGGGTGAGGACGAAAAGTATGATTTATATGAAATAAGTGAATTAAAGGAGAGTATTTATAAACATTGTATTCGTGCAATAGAGAAGGCTTTAAATTTTGGTGGAAATGGACTTCCTAAGATTGGCTCTCGGAGATTGGAATGATGGGTTCAGTACAGTTCGGAAATAAAGGAAAGGGAGAGAGTGTTTGGCTTCGGCTTCTTCCTTTATGATGTTATTAATAGGTTTGATATTATATGTAAAGAAGCTCGGAAACACTGAATATATTGCAAAATTTGAGGGTGTGAAGGAGGCCTTAAAAATTGCTCTAAATGATAAAGCTTGGGATGGAGAATGGTTTAAGCGTGCTTATATGGATGACCGGTAGAGCTTTAGGCAGTAAAGATAATTCCGAATGTAGGATTGACAGCATTGCTCAGAGCTGGGCTGCTATATCTGGAGCTGGGGATAGTGACAAGGTCAAAACAGCACTAAATAGCTTAGAGCAACATTTGGTTAATAAAGAAGCACGGAATTATTAAGCTTTTAGACCCACCATTTGAAAATGGAGATTTAGAACCTGGATATATAAAAGCGTATTTGCCAGGGGTCAGAGAAAATGGAGGACAATATACGCATTCTGCAATATGGGCTATAATTGCTTTTGCTTGCTTGAACCTAAATCAAAAAGCTACTGAATTTTATAAAATGATTAACCCGATAAATCATGGAAATACGAATGAAAAGGAGCTTGTGTATAAGGTAGAGCCTTATGTTATTGCAGCAGATATATACGGTGCAGCTAATCTTCTGGGACGTGGTGGCTGGACGTGGTATACTGGCTCTAGCAGTTGGTTTTACAAAGCTGGAATTGAATATATATTAGGACTTAAGATAAATAAACGGAATTTTAAGTATTTCTCCTTGTGTACCTAAAGAATGGGAGGAATATTATATTAGATATGAATATGGTGCTAGTGTGTATAATATTAGAATAAAAAATTTAAGTAAGCTCGAGCCAAATCAAGTAAAGAGCTTCAAGGTAAACGGAGAAGAAATTATTGAAAAGCAAATAAAACTAATTGATAATGGAAGAATATATGAAATAGAGGTTGAATTGTAGAGGCGAAAAAGAGTCGTAAAAATACGGCTCTTTGACCCTGTTGATTTTTTAATTAAATTATGACTTGATTTTTAAAAAATTTTTGTTTATAATGTAAGTGGAAAGTTATGTGCCAAAAAAAGTGCATTTTGTGACCTTCCTTTACTGGCACAATAGGAGGAAACTGTTTATGACAAAGAAGGGTGTTATTTTGATAATTGTACTTGTTATATTGCTTAGCACAATTACTATCTTGGTTACAGTAAGACATAGAGAAATAAAGGAGGAGGTTAGTAGAAATTTGATATCCGATTCAAATTCTATTATTTACAAAGAGGATGAATTTGCATTTGATATAACAAATGCTACTGATATTGATTTAGAAAAGCTTAAAGGATATGAACTTCCTATTATTATACAATTTGGGTCCAGAGAGAATGAAATCTGTGCAGATATGTTATCTAGCTTAGAAAAGCTAAATAAGAATTTAAGAGGAAGGGCTATTATAAAATATCTAGATACTGATAAGTATGCAGAACTTTGGAAGGAGCCCTTGGTGCCATTCGAGGAGGATGCAATGCAGCTTTTAATAAATAATGATGGAACACCATATAATACAGATATTTCTGAAGCTTTTGGATATAAGCTCATTAAGAATGAGGCTGGAGAGCATATATATACGATACATGATGGAGATTTGACCTTGAGTAATATGGAGGAAATCTTAAATAATATGATTGTAAAATAATATATAATAAAAACATAATGGTTAATAATTTATAGAAATGCCAGAAGATGAGCAAAACTTCTGGTGTTTTTTATGTCGGAAAAGTTTAAAGTGTTTTTTTATGAAAATTCGCTTGAAATTTTTCTAAAATTGTAGTATAATAATTATGTCGGAAAAATTTGACAA
>JAAWCC010000093.1 GCA_022792975.1 Clostridia bacterium
CCAAGTTAGTACCCAAGTTGATGATATAGATAAATTAATTTTAAAATTTTGTAAGGATGAGAAAACAGCAAAAGAAATAGCAGACAACTTTGAGTACAAAAACATAAAGGGCTTAAAGAAGAATCATTTACAACCATTAATAGAAAAAGGACTACTTCAAATGACAATTCCAGAGAAACCTACAAGTAGCAAACAAAAATATATAGCAATTAAGTAATACAAAAATCTTTAAATTATGCTATTTTTTAGGTAAAAAATGCAAAAACAATTTACAAAGTAAACATAATATGATATAATATCACTTATGAAATATGGAGAGGATATTATATGTTAGATGTAAACTTAAATTTATATAAAACCTTTTACGAAGTAGCAAGAACTAAAAGTCTTACTGTTGCAAGTGATAATTTGTTTATAACACCTCCAGCAGTTAGTAAAAAAATAAAGCAATTAGAAGAACAACTTAATGAAGAACTTTTCATTAGAGGGAATAATGGACTAAGTTTAACAAGTGCTGGAGAATCTTTATATACATATGTAGAGCAGGGACTAAAAATATTTGATACCGGAGAAAAAATTGTTACTAATAATGAAGACCTAAATGTAGTAAAATTAAGAATAGGTAGCCCTTCTCATGTATCAAATTATTATCTTATGAATTGTATAAAAACTGCTAGAGAAGATTACCCTAATATGGAGCTTGCATTATTTGGAGGATCTAACGGAAAAGAATTAATAAAATTGATTGAAGATAATAAGATAGACTTCGCAATAGATGCAACTCATTTGAATATAAGTAAGCCAAATATAAAGGTAGAAGAATTAACAACAATTCAGAACATCTTTATTTCAAAGAAACCACTAAAAATAGAAAATTTAAAGGAATTAGAAAAACTAAAATATATACTACCATTTGAAAGTACAGCAACATATAAGGAATTAGTGCAATGCCTAGCAAACAATAATGTTTCAATAAAAAGTAGTACAGAAATGGATATCACAGAATCAAGAGTTGCTGCGGTAAAAGAAGGATTAGGAATAGGATATGTTATGAAACAGGCAGTAAAAGAAGAGCTAGAAAATGGAGAATTATATGAAGTAGACATACCATTGAATTTGCCAAAAGCACAAATAAACTTAATCTATATGGATGGAAGATTAACAAAAGCAGATAAGAAATTTATAAACGAATATCTAAAAAAGTAAATGAATAGATAATATATGTAACACTATCGGTTGGTAGTGTTATTTTTTTCATGCTTTGGAAAGGTTTTACTTTTAGTTAAATCCATTTTTACTTTTTTTCAATCGACAAAAGTGCATAAGCAATATATAATTTTTATGTAAATTATTAAAATGAAAGAAGGTAAGTAAAATGCAATTACAGGAAGTATGTTGGAACATTACTACACGATGCAACCAAAACTGTAGATACTGTCATCGCTTTTTGAATATTGATGATTTAAGTTACGAAAAGAATAAGAAGATACTAATGAAAATGATAGAGGATGGAATAAAGGAAATTACATGGACTGGCGGAGAGGCATTACTTTATCCTCGAATAATAGAATTATTAAGAATAGCAAAGGAGCATGGAATAAGGAGTAAATTAATTACAAATCGGAATGGTATTATCTACAGACGATTCAATGAAAGTAGTTTTTGATTATTTAGATAGTATAACTTTTTCGATAGATTCCATAGATAGTAGAACAAATAGAGAATTAGGTAGAGGAGCAGATCATTGGAATAATATAAGAGCTTTATTAGATTACTTAAAGGATAAGGATATTAAAGTAAACATTAATACAGTTGCAACAAGAGAGAATATTGGGAAAATAGAAGAATTAGGAAGAACTTTAGAAGGATATCCTATAAATGCTTGGAGAATATTCAAATTTATGCCTTTACGAGAAACAGCAGAGATAAACAGAGGACAATTTGAAATAACAGATGCAGAATATCAGGCACTTAGTGATAGATTACAAGAAAAGTTTAAAGGTATGAAGATAGAAACTAGACAAGAGCAAGATATGGAAGATAAATATGTATTACTTGTTGCAAATGGAGATATAATCAAAACTGAAAATGGTGTAGATGTAAAGAAAGGAAATGCACTACATAAAAGTGTAATGGATGTAATACAAGGAAAAGACAATATTAGAGAGAGAATAAAAGTACAACCTAAAGCTCCAAATTTAGTAGTAATTGGCAATATTGCTTATGACATAATTGATTTTAGTAGGTTAGGCAAAGCTAGAGAAAATATTGTAGATATAGGAGGAGCTTGTGTATTTTCTTCAATTCCAGCAAGTCTGTATGGCAGAGTACGGAATGGTTGGGAAGATAGGTACAGATTTTGATATATCGAAATTCTATGGTTATAATTTGGACTTGACAGGTGTTAAGCAATTAGAAAATCCTACAACAAGTTTCTATACCTATTGGAATAGCGAAGATGGGCAAGATAGAGAGGTTAGTGGTGATGTAAAACCTGAAATGGAAGTAGGTAGTAATGATATTCCAGAAAGTTTTTTAGGAGCTAAACATTTTCATCTAACTACTGCAACACCACAAAAGCAATTAGAACTTATAGAATTTTTGAGGAAAAACACAAATGCAACAATTAGTGTAGATACAATAGACGAATTTGCAAGTCTTCCAGAGTGTAAACAAGTATTCGATAGTGTAGATATAGCTTTTATAGATAAAGAATATACAGAGTTATTAGATAGTAAAGCACCTGTTAGAATTATTAAGTACGGAAAACAAGGATGCTTATACTATTCTAAAGATAAAAGTTTCGCAGCACATTCACAAGTAATTCCAGATGAGAAGGTAATTGACAAAACAGGTGCAGGAGATTGCCTAAACGGTGTATTTTTAAACCTTATAGCAAATGGTACAGATGAAGAAACTGCATTACAAACAGCAGTGAGTATGGCAACAGAATCAATAAAGCATAAAGGAATATTTGAACTAAGAACATTAGAAGATAAACAAAACCAAAAGGAGGTAGGGATAAATGAATAATAAAATAAGAATATTAGTTGCTGACAATGATCAGGACACGACAAATGAAATTGTAAATTCAATTAAGGAATTGGACTATGTAGAAGTAGTTGGTATGGCAATAGATGGATTAGATACATATAATAAGATAATTGAACTAAAGCCAGAGATTGTATTCTCAAAATATAACTTAGACAAAATGGATGGGTTAGAAGTAATTAGAAAAACAAAGGAAAAATTGCAGACAGAAATGCCTATGTTTAATATTATTACATCTGTTAATATACCAGATGAACAGCTACAAAAAACAGTATTAGACGTGGGAACAAAACTTAGTAATTTAATTAGAACTGATACAATAAAACTAGGGATAGTAAAAGATATAATGAATGATTACAAAGAGAATAGATAGCAAAAAAATAAGAAATAGTTTGACATAGATTCAAATTATTTCTTATTTCTTTTTGTCATGTAAATATGTAGTAACTACTTCAATAAAAAATCGAGGAGTAATCGTTTCAGGTGTATCTAACAAGTCTAATATAGAATTTGTTTTCAATATTATTCCGTATTTATTTAATTTAATAAGTGAAGCTCTTAATCCTTCTTTAATAGTAGATGCATTAGTATGGTGCTTTAAAGCTACTATATCAAAAACTTCATTTAGCGAATATATCAGATAAGGATAGTAGTAGCATTGAATTAGACAATCCATCATATATTGGCTGCATTTTTTCGATATATTCAAATTTAATTTTAATAGTAAAGAATTTAATTCATTAGTCTTTAATTTAGGCGTATTTTCTATAGGTTCAGTCATTAGATGTATTGTATCTAATAAATTTTTTTTACTAATAGGCTTGCGAAAGATTCGATAAATTTTCGACGTATAATCGAGCTTATTAGCTTCAGTCATATTGTTAAGAGTCAGAAGTGTATTGCACTTACTTCGTTCTAACGGAAATAGAGCTATTTTGTTTAGTATATCATTATAGCTCATTTTACCAAATCCAGAGTCAAGGATGAACACATCAGGCTCTATTTTTAGATATTTATTTATTGTCGTCATAAAATCTTTGGTGTCTTCAATTTCAAAATCATTTTCATTTGTAAGAAACTTGCGAATCATCAAATTTTCTTCAATGTTCGCATTTGATACAAGCACTTTAACCATAAATAGCTCCCAACAAATGTATAAATATTAAAATCAACACTTATTATATTACAAAAATTATGTAAATTCAAGAAAAAAGTAAAAAAAGTTTTAAATATGTAAACTAATTATACTAAATCTTACACTTTCATACAGAATCTTACGCTTTTGAACATTGATACTCATAACCTGTATATAATGCAGTCAACTTAATCAAGGCTTAAAAGGAGCTTATACAAAAGAAATATTAAAAAGCAGAAGAAAAGAACGATAAGTATATTTTAGACCTTGATTAGTTAAGAACTTCTCCCTTAATAGTTTGGAAAACTCCTTTAAGAATTTTGTTTAAGTCAATTTTCTTTTAGGAGTTTTATACTTTGGAATGGTTGACTGGTCAAAAGTATTGTAGAGGGCCTCCAGATTCATCTCAAAAATCGAGATGAATAGGAGGAACGAGAGTGGAATACAAAGTAGATAGTTATACTTTGGAATATATAGAAGATGAAGATAAATATTATATATCTTTTGAAGATAGTGCAAAACAAGAATGCAGAATAGAAATAGAAAAGGAAATTTTTGATATATATATGAGTTCTAAAAAAGCATATATAAAGATAAAAAATGAAACGAGTAGACATTTAGAGCACTCATTATTAAGCGAAGTAGACATATACAAAAGAGCCTTTGAGAAATCAAATAATGTTGTAGATATTATAATGCAAAAATTAGAGAGTGAAAAACTACAAGCAGCATTGAATAAATTAACAAAAGAGCAAAGACGAAGAATTTTACTATACTATGATTATCAATTAACTATGGAGGAAATAGCACTAATAGAGAAGTGTTCAAAGCAGTCAGTTCAAGAGAGTATAAGATGGGGTATGAAAAAATTAAAAAAATTTTAAAATATACCCTGACAAAATGGGATTAAGTGAGCAAATAAGTGAAGGGGTAAGAAAACTCTTTCACTTATTAATATTTTGAAAAAATATAGGTACATTGAAAATTGAATAATATCATTAAATAAAGACTTTATTAAGAGCTAGTTAATTTGTAGAAACAGAACTACAAAACTTCAATATAGAGTGGCACTCTATAAGGCGATAACTAATAAAGGTAAATAATAATACTCTTGCTTAGTCTAGCACGAGCGTGATAAGACCGTCCCACGCAAAGAAAGCAAGCCTTTGAAAAGGCAGGCTATAATTTGAAAAAGGATTATAGACCAGAGGAGTAATAGTAGCTTATTACCATTTAATGAAGAAATAATATAACGAAAAGTGGGGGATATAGTAATGAATGAGGAACTATACAATTATGAGCAAGTTGAAGCATTTGCTATAATTGCTTTACACAATTTGTTACGATCACCAAATAGAGAATATATAAGTTTAAAAAATTTTAAAATGTTTTTAGAGCCTTTACCACAAATACATACAAAGGATGAAGTAATCGACTTTGCAAATAACTTACAAGATGTTTAAAAGTGGAAAAGAATGGAAAGAATATAAGCAGAGAGGTGATATATAATATGAAGTTTATTGACAAAGAACATGAGGATTTTTATAACGAAAGACTAAAAGAATATGGAAATGCAGATGTTTATAGAAAAGCTCTAATATATTCTATACGGCATCTGTGAAACTACGAGGAATCATTTTAAAGAAATCTTTGATATGAAAAAAGGTGAAATTAATATTGATTCATTGCAAACAGCATGGCAAACATCTACAAGTAAGAAAACTACAAGATTAGCTTTTAGCCTTTGGAATAGTAATAATAATTACGATAGCGAAGACGATTTAGAAAATAGAATAGTATCTAAAAAGTATAATGTGGGCGAGATATTTTGCTGTAGCTATGCTCCATATTTTTGGGAGGCAATAAAAATACGTTATCCAGAATATACAAATTATTAATGCCAATCTTAAAATGTAAACAAATATTAATTAAAGAGTAGGTGATAAATATATGACTAATGATAAAAAAACAGAATATAAGGTAAATTATATATTTAACAAGAACTCTAAAATAAATATAAATGAAGTAATAAAAAGGATATTTTTGATATCATTAGAAACCAAAACAAAATAACAATAAAAATTAGAAAAATCGCTTAAAAGTATAACAAAAATTTAAAAGATATGTTATAATAATTTTAGGCGATTGCTTAAAGGGAAGGAGTGGATAATGAATTTACCTATAAGCGATCAAAAGCAAAAAAGTTTTAGAGTAGGTCTTTATATAAGACTCTCAAGAGAGGATGGAGATAAAGAAGAAAGTTCTAGTGTAACGAATCAAAGAGAAATATTAAAAAGGTATGTATCAGAGCAAGAAAATTTTTTCATAGTCAAAGAATATGTTGATGATGGCTGGACAGGAACAAATTTTGATAGACCAAAATTCAAAGAAATGATAGAAGATATTGAGGCAGGAATAATTGACACAGTAATTACAAAAGACTTATCAAGGCTTGGAAGGGAAAGATTAGGAGTAGGACATTATACAGAAATATACTTTCCAGAGCATAATGTAAGATATATTGCATTACTTGATAATATCGATACATATATCG
>JAAWCC010000094.1 GCA_022792975.1 Clostridia bacterium
AAATTATTTTTCTTTAGTTCTCCTGTTCCTATAAATTCATCTTTATCATTATAAATTTTGTAAATTCCCTCAGTTTCTTCTTTTTTCAGCTTTACTCCATTAAAAAATTGTTGCAATTCTTTTTCATTTAATATAATACTAGGATAATCTTTAAATATATTTTCAATTGTTATTAATTCTTCCTCTACTTGGCTTACGGTCAAGTTGTCTAAGTCACTTAATTTAATTGCATTCATCAGTTCAAATCTTCCGTACCTTCACTCTTTTTAACTGGCTCATTATACCGTATTTCTCCGCAAAGCTTCTGCTATATCTCTACATAGTGACCTTATATATGTACCCTTTGATGTATGTACAGTTATGTTTATTGTTTTGTTGTTTATATCTATTTTATTTAGCTCTAAGCTGTAAATTTCTATTTCTCTTGGCTTTACTTCAATCTCTTTACCCTCTCTTGCATATTCATATAGCTTTTTTCCGATTTACCTTTATTGCAGAATATTTAGGTGGCATTTGGCTTTGCTTCCCTATAAAAGTTCTTAGAGCTTTTTCTACTCTATCTTCAGATAAATTTTTAATATCAACTCTTTTTTCTTCTATAATTTTTCCTTCTTTGTCCTCTGTATCTGTCTTTACTCCCAAAGTTATCTCTGCTTCATATATCTTATCATGCTCTATTAGGTATTTAGAAATTTTTGTTCCTTTTCCGAATAAGCAAAGGAAGGACACCCGTTGCTAGTGGATCTAGCGTGCCTGTGTGCCCTACCTTTTCATTTAATTTCTTTTTTACTTTATATACAACATCATGTGAAGTACAATTTTTTGGTTTTTCTACAATTAAAATTCCATCCAATTCCTACTTACTCCTTTTATTTTAAGAAGCTTTTTACTCTTTCTATAATTTTTTCCTTTGTTTGTTCTAGTGGGAAATGGATTGTACAACCTGCTGCTCTGATATGCCCTCCTCCACTAAAAATAGAGCAAACATCTGCTACATTTACATATTCGCTTGAACGAAGTGAGGCTTTAAATCCATCCTCAATTTCTCTTAGGAAAATTGATACTTCTACATTTTCTATATCTCTTCCTATTTCTACTAAGCCTTCATGGTCTCCTGGTGCCACTTGATGCTTTTCTTCGTCTTCTTTAGTTATATATGTAAATGCAATTTTTCCGTCTTCAAAAAACTCCATTCTATTCATAATTGTTTTACATAATTCAAAGTTTGCCTTTGTTTTAGCTTGAAGCGTTTTTTTACAAACCTCAGATACATTTACCCCTAATCTAAGAAGCTCTGCCACCATTTCAAAAGTTCCAGCTGTTACGCCTTCATATCTGAAGCCTCCTGTGTCTGTAACTATTCCAGTTAATGCACAGGTCCCAATAGCTTTATCCATTTCTATCCCTAAGCTGTCTAATACTATTAATAAAACTTGTGCACATGCAGGAGATGTCGGCTCTACAAAATTATAATCTGCAAACATTGTGTTTGTTCCATGATGGTCAATTGATATTTTTACTTTAGCATTTTCGTAATATTCTTCAAAACCTTTTAATCTCTTAATATCTGTGCAATCTAAAGATATTCCTAAATCATAAGCAAAATCTTTTCTTCCCTCTGCTTTTATTTCAGCAGCCCCTGGTAAAAACTCAAAAGTTTTAGGCATACTTGGAATAACTATATCTACGTCTTTTCCCAAACTACATAATGCATGATACATTGCAAGTGAGCTTCCGAACAGCGTCTCCATCAGGAGATTCGTGTGTAAGTATCACTATTGTTTTTGCTTTCTCTATCTCTTCTTTTATATTATCTAATGTCATAAAAACCTCCAACTTAATCTTCTTTTTTAGGCATTATTTCTTTTAGTATCTGGTCTATTTTTGCACCATATTCCATTGAGTCATCTAGCACAAATACAAGCTCTGGTGTAATTCTTAGGTTTATTCTTTTTGCAATTTCTGTTCTAATATATCCGAGCAGACTTTTTTAAATTTGCAAATGTTTCCTTTATATTTTTTGAATTTAATATACTTACATATACTTTTGCATATTTTAAATCTGGTGTGATTTTTGTTTTTGTCACACTTATTAACCCTGTTATTTTAGGGTTTTTAAGCTCATAGCTTATAATATTGCTTATTTCCTTTTTTAACTCCTCGTCTATTCTTCCAAGGCGGTTATTTGTTTTGCTATTCATCCCTTCTCCTTTTATCTTTTTGTTTCCTCCATGACAAATACTTCTAGAGTATCTCCTTCATTTAAGTCATTGAAGTTTTCTATTTGAAGTCCGCATTCATAACCTGCTGCAACTTCCTTTACGTCATCCTTAAATCTCTTTAAAGATACAAGTTTTCCTTCATGTATTACTACATGCTCTCTTATTACTCTTACTCCTGCATTTCTTGTTATTTTTCCGTCTAGTATATAGCAGCCTGCAATAGTTCCTATACTGCTTACCTTGAATGTTTGTCTTATTTCTGCATTTCCTATTATTTTTTCTTCAAATGTAGGGTCTAACATTCCCTTCATTGCTGCTTCTACATCTTCTATTGCTTTGTAAATTACAGAGTATTGTTTTATTTCTATTTCTTCTTTTTTAGCTATTTCTTTTGCAATTGGCTCAGGTCTAACGTTAAATGCTATTATAATTGCATTTGCAACTTTTGCAAGTGTTACATCTGATTCTGTAACTCCACCAACGTTTGAGTGTATTACTTTTACCTTTACTTCTTCGTTTGAAACTTTTTCTAAACTGTTTGTTACGGCTTCAACAGAGCCTTGAACGTCTGCTTTTACAATTAAATTTAGTTGTTTTAGTTTATTTTTCTCTATTTGTGAGAATAAATCATTCAAGCTTACTTTTGAAGCTGCATTTATTGATTTTTCTCTTTCTTGACGTTTTCTTCTTTCTATTAAGTGCTTTGCTGTTTTTTCGTCGTCTACCTCATAGAAGGTTTCTCCTGCCTCTGGTACTTCTGTTAATCCTATAATTTCAACTGGTGTAGATGGCCCTGCCTTCTTTACCTTTTTGCCCTTGTCATTCATCATTGCTCTTATTCTACCTATAACAGACCCTACAACTACTGTATCTCCAACATCAAGTTGACCACGTTGTACAAGCATTGTTGCAATTGGTCCTCTA
>JAAWCC010000007.1 GCA_022792975.1 Clostridia bacterium
ATATAGGTGCTACCGCTATTGAAGAAACTCCAAAAAACAAACGCATAAGATTATCTTTTACTTCATTTCGCTTATCCGGACTTATTCCTGCTCCTATCATTTTCCAAGCTAAAATTACAATAGCAATTAAAAGTGGTCCTCCAACTATTCCCGCAATAGTCCAATACCATTTATTCACTAAGTTCCACGAATCCTTTGTAAATGGAGATAAATCTGTTTGATTATTTCCAAAAATCAACTCATCGTAATTTTTGAAACCGTACTCCAAACTTTTGATTTGTAGTTAAATCAAATACTGTTTCTGCTATTCCTCCGTATCATTTTTGCAATTATTTTTTCAAAAAGTCCTCCATCATCTTTGTCTATTGTAGTTTCTATCTCTGATTTTTTATTATCCCCAAGCCAATCATCATCAAAAATACTTGCATTAACTGTACTTTTGAGATTAAAAAAAATAAGTATTACTAACAGAATACTTACTAGAATCTTTTTACTTTTCAAATCCTTTCTGCCTCCTTCTTTACGTTGTAATAAATTCACTTTCATATTTTGTCATATCTATTTTTATTGCTCTTACATCTCCTGCTCTTACTATTACACATTCTCCTGCTCTTGCTTTTGTTAGTATTTCTTTGACTCCAGAAGGCAATTTAAAAAACTTCATTATCTCATCAATACTACCTACTGCTTGTTTTAGTAGTATTATAGTATCACAACAATTTATTATGCTCTCTGCTTGCCTATTTTGTCTTAGCTCTGCTAAATTCTGTGTTGCAAGTATCATTGCAACCTTTTTCTTTCTTGCCCTTCTTGCTAAATTTTCTAAAAAATCTGATGTTTCTTGATTTTTAAATAAATTCCAAGCCTCATCAACTACTACATATCTTTTATTCCTCTCTTTAGTCGCCATATATTTATTGGTTATCCAAGTTGTTAAAACTAAACATACATAGTATCTCATTATTTCGTCTTTTATTTCTGATATATCAAAGCATATTATCTGATCGTTTATTTTTAGTGTACTTTGACAATCAAATATTCCAAGTGTATTACCTTTTAAAAAGTTAGAAATGGTACTTGCTAATTCATTATTTTTTATCTTTTCTTTTATAACTCTATGTAAATCTGTTAGTGTAGGCATTTTCTTTTTTACATTTGAAAGTGTTATTACTCCTTCATGCTTTCCACCCTGTTTTTCATATATTGATTCTTTGTCTTTTGTTATTCCTTTTTCTTTATAAACCTCTCTTACTGCTATTTCAATATCTGCTATTTCTTTGCTCTTTAGTGTTCTATTTTCATATTTATTTATTATTCCATTAAAAATGGCCCTAATCTCTGTTATTTTACTATCTATATCTACAATTCCAAGCTCTTCATCTATGTCAATATCAAATAAATTAATTCCGTATTGGAACTGCTTGTCTAACTTTTATAGTTCTACCACCAATTCTTTCTGTTAGTTCTACATATTCGCCCTCTATATCGAGTATTGCTGACCTTCTTTTTATTAAAGCATTTCTACCGAACTATTGTCTTAACAGTTACTGACTTTCCGCTTCCTGGCATACCAAATATAGCAATGTTTGCATTAGATAAGTCTTTTGTAAATGTTTCTAGGTTTATTGGAAGTCCTGTAAATAAATCTCTTCCTAGATAAATTCCATCTTTCGTACTTGCTTTTGTTCTTGCTATTGGAAACATTGCAGCTAACCCTTGTGTTGTCATATTTCTATTATTATCTTTTATGATATTATTGTTTAATGGCAAAGTTTCTTTTAAGCTGTCAAATTGTTTGAAATGTAAAGTTCTAACTTCACAAGACCTATTTGCAAATTCGTCTTTAAGTAACTTGCTCTTTTCTCTTAGTTCTTCTAAATTTTTCGCATTTAATCTTAATGTTATCTTTATGAAAAACAGTTTATCATTATTAATTTGTATATCTCTTCTCATTTCTTCAAAACTTCTGATATTTTCTTCTAATGTATGTAATTCACCTATATTCCCTTGTTTTTCAAATAAAATATAATCAGACTGTAGTTTAGTTACTTTGTGTGTTAGATATTTTATTACATTTCTTTCGTCTGCAACTTGCACTTGAGTAGAAATATCCACATCTCCTATTGAATTTAAAATATCATCTAACCAACCTAATTCAATATAATTTGGATAAAAGACTAATTGAAATATCCTAGCATATTTGTCATCTCCCATACAGATATAATCTCTTTTTTCTTGCAATAATTCTGGAGATAATAAAGACATAAGATGAGGCTGATTATCAAAGATATTTTCTTCCTTTTGCCTTTTTTGCTTTTTATATGGCTTAATTTTCTTTTCTCTAGGTAACATATAATTCAAGACCTCCTTTCTCTATAATATCCATTGCCTTATTGCTACTTCCTTTGTGTAATTGTTCATATATCAATTCTATAATTTCTTCATCACTTAGTAGTCTCACATTTACTTTGATATTCATTAAGTGGTATTTCAATAATTGATAGAACTCTTTTAATTCAATTTCAGCCTTTCGCTTGTTATTAAACGAAGAAATTATCATATAGTTTTTTCGCTCAAATAGATTTTGATCTTCTTGCAAGTTTTCTAAATGAGCTATTATATTACTTGCATATTCTTTCATACTTTCATTCACATTAATTGTCCCTACTACAATTTCGTCTATCATTTCTCCAACATCAATATTCTTTTTTATTTCCAAAAACTGAATAGGAAACTTTAGCATTTGTGATATGCTTACAAGCTCTCTATCTACAATTAGCTTTTCTTCTTTATGCAATAAGCTGTATTCAATGCTATCTAGCTCAACTACTATGGAATGCTGCTTCTTATTTATTGTAACCATCTGATTGTTAATGCAATCTATTCCCCATAGACTATTAAGTTTCTTTTTACTTTTCTTTATACTTAATTTGTCCTTCTTGTTTCTATCTTGTAAGCTGCTTTTATTTTTAGTATATATTAGGCTAAAAATTAAAAATCCAATTCCTGAAAGTATAAAGATAAACGATATTATCATTATTCTCCTACCTTTCCATTATATAGATTTTCTTTCTAAATATATATTTTAGAACGTCTACAAAATATTTGTCTGTATATGTATTGCCTATTTTTACAAAAGCAAATACCATAAGTATTGAAACTATAGTTAAAAATATTATAGTTCTTACAGTTAATGGTATGTGTATAAATAGTATTCCGATGGATATTACACTTGCAATTAAATATAGCATCTGCCTCAGCGATAAATAACCACCAAATACCTTTTCTTCGTGTGAGAAGTCGAATGGCACTTTATATAAACTCATTCTACATCCCTCCACCTGTAACTAATGCTCCGCCACCATTTGTTGCTATGCTTAATATAATTCCACTTACAATAAGTGATAAACCAAGTAACATTGTTCCAGCACATACCCAAGCTAATGCTCCTATACTTTCACTTCTTTTGTTTGCATTATTTGAGTTTACTATCATTTTAAGTGCAATCACTACAATACTAACAAATACCAATATTCCTCCGAATCGGCATTGCAAGTTTAATTACTGCATTCTTGATATTTTCTGTAGCTTGACTCACCTCTGCTGTACTAATACTACTTGATGTTGCTAATACTTTGCTTTGTAGCATTAACAATGTTATCGGTAACATATACATTGCATTTTTTGCTTTGTTGTATAATCTATTTAATTTTTCTTTTTTTGTTTTTTTCATTTCTCATAACCTTCTTTCTATTTGGGTTATGGTATGCACTCTTTCTTTAGTTCTATCAAAACATATTAAACAATATTGGTACTGCTAATATCATAATGATTAAGACTAATGTTATTATGAAATTCCTTATTCCAAATTTTATCATCTTTTCGGATTTTTTCTTGGCTCCGAAGCACCATATTAAAAGGCTTAATATAATCCATACTGATAAAATAATTATTGATGCAGTAAATCCTATTTGCATAGTATTTTGTAGCATTATATCAAGTCCTCCTGTTAAATTTTCTATGTTATATGTTGGTATCATATATTTCCACCTACTTTTTAGTAAAAAAATAAAAGCCATTTCTAGCTTTTTCCTAAACTCTTGATTAAACTTATATAATAATAATCTAAAAAATTATTTATTTCATCTTCTGTGTTTTCATACTCTAATTGCTTTTCTATGCACCTATCATAAATAAATAGTAATTCTTCTCTTGTAACTTTGGGAATTAAATTTTTTCTATTGCTTGTAAATAGTCTTTTTAGAGCATATATAATTATCTTTAACTTCTCAATATTTTCTTCTGTAAACATTGAAAGCATTTCTTCTGTATAATTTAATCCTATCTTCTCAAGTATCTCTCTAAATTTTATTTCTTCATCTTCTGTAAATTTCTCTGGATTCTTATTCGTTTTTCCCACGATATAATAAAAGAATCCATCTATCTTATTATTATTTATATTATTATAATTAGCATTTCTGCTTATAGGGTATTGTTCGTTTTGCTCATAGGGGTATTGTCTATTTTGCTTATAGGTAGAATTTATAAAATTCCTATGTGTGTCATTTATATAAATTCTTCTCTCTAGTATTTGATTCCTAGCATCCTTTACAATATCTACTCTAATGAATCCTAAACTTTCTAAATGACTTATCCATCTCGATATTGTTCCAGGTATAACCTGATACAATTCTGCAAAGTATTTATTCGTTGCAAAACAATATCCCTCTTTACCAGCTAATGCTGTTATTTCTCCATATAATAGCCTTTCAGCATATTTCAATTCTTCACAGTATCGTATTTCACTTGGAATTATTGCATAATATGCCGGTCTGTTTTGTTCTTTCACATATTTCCTCACTCTCCTTTTAAAGCAAAAAAGAACACTGAATTTTTATATTTAGCATTCTTTCTTTATTATTATTTTTTCATTATATTCTATGTTCCTTTTCTGTCAAATCCAATTCTTTCTATTCAAGTATTTTTCTTTGAGTATCATTTAGATTTTCTGTATAGTTTTCTGTATAGCTTTCTGTATAGTTTTTATCATTAATTATCGGCAATTTATCGGCGATTTATCGGCAACCACTTCTAAATTACGATTATATTCTTCATTTATTAAAGCAACTATAAAATTAGTTCTATTGAACTATATTTATATACTATTCTTAAGATTTTCTATATAATATTCTGCTACTTTTTCCGATCTATGCTTTGGTATCACTTTCGATATTATTGAGCTCACTTAATACAATTCCTTCTTTTTGAACATTCATATAAAATGGCATAGCCTCAAGCCAATAATTAAACTTATCTATATTTTTTAATTTTGGAGATAAAGCAATATCAAAATTATTATCCCATTCAATATCATAAGCTAGATGAGAAATTTCTTTCCTATATTTTACTATTTCATCATCTGTTAAATTAGTTAGAATCATAATATTAATATCAGAATCTTTATTAAAGTCTCCGCCTTGCATAAGAACCATAAAGCACAATCCTTTTTATTCTATCTTCTAGAATTTTATTTGTACCATTTATAAATTCATCAATTATCTTACTTATATTTTTTGGAATCTTTTTCATAAAGTGTTGGTCCTTTCTAAATTATAATATTCTACTTGATATTTTTTCCACCTGTGGCAGTTGTCGCAAAATTTGCGACAACTGAATCAATTTAATTTAGTTATAACTTGTTTCAATAAGCCAACTATTTTTGTTCTTTACATTCGTATATATTGTATTATATACGATTAAAAAGAACAAGTATTTTTAATAAATTTCTACATAGTTATGTATTTATTAAATTTTTAGGCGATTGCTTTAAATATATTTTTGACGCCCATAGAAGTAGGTGTTAATTTAAAAAACGGTTATAACGGTGATATCTCTTCAAGAGACGCTGGAAAAATCGGTGGTAACATGGTTAGAAAATTAATACAAAAAGCTGAAAACCAAATGATAGGTAAATAAGTTTTATAGCTAGAAAGATTTAGTTTAAGGCATGAGGTATAAATTTTGCTTTTATATACATAAAGGCAGGGTTTGTACCCCCTGCCTATTATTTTTTCTTTATAAATTCTACATAATTCATTGAAATATGTAAACTTTTATGATAGAATGTTTTTAAAGATTTTTTAATCTTTTTTATATAGATGTACCTGTTCTACAATAAGAATGGTAGAACCATCAAGAACATTGACAAAACTGAATATGTACCTACTAACAAATTTGGGCTAATTATAAGGAGAAAATATGATTAATATTGTAGCAACCTTCGCCATATTGCTTGGCTTAAGCTATGCAATATTTAACTATCGCAAGGTTTATCTTCTCTCTGAGGGTAGACCTGAGATGGTTGAAATTGCAGAAGCTATTCGACTTGGCGCAAATACATTTATCAAGCATGAGTATTCTATACTCATCAAGATATCTGCTTTGCTTGGCCTGATACTGTCAGTATTCATTTCTATTTCTTCTGGCATTGCATTTTCTATTGGCGTTCTTATGAGCGCTAGTGCTGGATGGATTGGAATGAAAATCGCAACCTATACGAATGTTCGTACCACAAACACAGCACGTATTACTCATAGTATTGGAAAGACTGTTAATGTTGCTCTTAGCGGAGCTTCTGTTATGGGATTATGTGTTGCCTCATTTTCAATTTTGGGTCTTTTAGTTGTTTATTGGGCCTTCAATTATCAGCTCAATACTCTGACTTCAATTACAAATTGGGCAGGCTTCACCTTTCCTCCTTTTATTATGACACTTTCAAACTATGCTCTTGGTTGCTCTGTTGTAGCTATGTTTGATCGTGTAGGCGGCGGTATCTACACAAAAGCTGCTGATATGGGAGCTGACCTTGTCGGTAAAGTCGAAGAAGATTTTCCAGAAGATGATCCGAGAAATCCTGCCACTATTGCTGACAATGTTGGTGACAATGTTGGCGATGTTGCTGGGCTTGGCTCTGACTTGCTTGAAAGTAATGTTGGTGCCATTGTTTCTGCAATGTTGGTTTCTCTTTTCACAATCGCGGTGCTCTCAGCAGGCACACTTTCCAGCGAAGATATTAACCGCATATGCCTTTATCCTGTTGGGATTGCATCTTCTGGTCTTGTCTCCTGTGTCATCGGTCTTTTCTTAGTTTTGCACCAGAAAATGAGTAATAATCCTCACAAGGATTTAAACAGGGCCACCTTCATTTCCGCAGCTCTATCTACCTGTTTTACCTTCTTTTTGACTCTCTATGTTTTTAAAGACGTAGAGCAGTCAATATTTGGATTTAGATTTGGCATTATATCCCCTTGGTATGCTTCTTTTATGGGCATTCTAAGCGGAATCGCAATTGGGTTTATTTCTGAATATTACACCTCATATGATTATGAGCCCACAAAGCGAATTGCCAAAGCCTCTAAGGAAGGCTCTGCGATTAATGTTACAGAAGGCATATCGGTTGGAATGAAATCCTGCTTGTCCTCTTTGTTCGTATTAGGCTTTGCTTTGCTTATCGCCTATATGAGTGCTGGTATATATGGTGTGTCCATTGCTGGTGTCGGCATGCTTTCATTTGTTGGAACAACCGTATCTGTTGATACCTATGGGCCTATTTCCGACAATGCTGGTGGTATTGCTGAAATGTCACGTCTGGCTTCTAGCGTCAGAGAAATAACCGACCAATTGGACGCCGTTGGAAATACAACTGCTGCTATTGGTAAAGGATTTGCTATTGGTTCTGCGTCTTTTGCGGCTCTTGGGCTTATGGTTTGCTATTTATATAGCTATAAGCCTATGGGCTCTGAAATTTCGCTCAATCTTCTAAATCCTCTTGTGCTTGTTGGCATCTTGATTGGAGCTGCACTTCCATATTATTTTTCTGGAATGCTTATCAAGTCTGTATCAAGAGCAGCTAACAGTATGGTTCAAGAAGTCAGAAGACAGCTTCGGGACATTGTTGGTCTTCGCCAAGGAAAAGCTAAGCCAGATTATAAGAGATGTATCGAAATCTCCTCTAATTCTGCTTTGCATGAGATGAAGTCTCCTGCTCTTTTAGCCGTTTTATTTCCTGTAATAGGCGGCTTTGCCTTTGGCTCTGAATTTGTTGCTGGCATCTTGCTAGGCGGAATTATTTCTGCTATAATGCTTGCTATATTCTGTGGAAATACTGGCGGTGCATGGGATAACGCTAAGAAATTTATTGAAATCGGTGGTGTTCCTGGTGAAGAAAAAGGAGGCGAGGCACATCATGCTGCAGTTGTTGGAGATACCATCGGTGATCCCTTGAAGGATACTGTTGGTCCTTCTCTTGACATTTTAGTCAAGATTATGAGCACTGTTTCACTCATTTCTGTGTGCATATTCTCACGTTTTAATTTGCTTGATTGGATTATGAGAGCCTTCTAGTATCTCATAAAAAGAACAGTCAAGGGGGATTTTAGCTCCCCCTTGACTGTTTTTATCTATCACTATTTGCATGAACAACAACAAGTTTTTTTACTTTTCTTGTTTTTATTTCTGCAGCATATAGCGATTATTATACTTAATACTAATAGCACAAGTAGTACTACTGCAAGTACTATTATTGCTGGAAGTGCTGCAAGTATTACTACACTTAAAGCAGCTCCTATAATAATACCAATAACACCTATAAATAATGCTGCAAGTATTGCTATAACTATTTCTATGCATGAGCAAGTTTTATTTCCTTTATTATTACAACTTGGGTGTCTATTTTCTTCGCATCTTTCTGCTATGTCGTATCTTATTTTCATTTCTTCTATCATGACTGTAAGCTCCTTTCTTAATTGGTTTATTAATACATTATATTCAAGAAAGGATAGCTTGGTTACATTATATTTTTAATAAGTGTTTTCCCATAAAGCAACTACATAAAGTTAAAATAATGTTCTTATTTTGCTTGTTTCTGTACTTTATGCTTTATACCCATGAGCTTTATGATCTTTTAGTAGCTTCTTTAATTTCAACTCTTTTGCTTTTTTTTGTAATCTAAGTGCTGCATAATATGGTTCCATATATTCTAATTCAAACCTAGAGACATCATCGTGCCATGGTTTTGTTGTTCCTGCATAATGTATTATTAATGGCTTCTCCTTTAATTCTTTATATTGTATACACTTTGCGAGTAAATTATATTTATTTGATACTATTTTAATATCTTTTGCAAACACTTTATTAATAAAATCTTGATCTGGATATATCAAGATTCTATGATACTTTTTCATTAAATTAACTATATCTTTCTCAGTATAATTTTCTCTCAATTTTTTTGTATTTATCAATAACATACCAGAATTTATATATTGAAAATCGCTAGGAAGCTCTAACCTCACTAAGTCCTCATGTCTAATCCCTTCATCCGCACACGCAATCCACATTTTCTCCTCAAAATCTATATCATATATTTCTTTTATATCTCCTGTGCATACCATATCTACATCAAAATATAATATCTTTTCTACTTCATTTGGAAGTTTAAATGCACAGAATAATCTGCTATATGCTTCTAATCCAAAAAAGTTCCCTTTTCCATCATCTATTGGCATTTCATTTAGCATTTTTGTATCAAATTTTATTGGTATCATTCTTCCTTTTTCAGTCCTCGAAACAAATTCACTTATATTTTTTATATCTTCTTTACTAAGCTCATTATCTTGATACATCATATACAAATTGATTTTTTCACTACTATAATATAATATCGAAAATATCATTTCTTCTGCATTTTCTAAAAACTTTTTATTAACTGACATTAATACATTCATATTTATTTTGCCCCTTTAAATAGTTCTTCCTCTCTATTTTCCTCAATAAGCCTTGAGATTCTTTCAAATTTATCTCCTTTGTTTACAGATTTTATCATACTCAAATTGTATTTTATCGCATCATCTAAATTTACTTCTTTTTTTACTATTTGATTTGACACTTCTTGAATAAGTCTCTTTGCTTTATCAGAATTTAATATAATAAGCGAAGTGCCTTTTTCGTCATTCATTGATTTATCAATATTATTTATTCCCCAAAAATCAGCTAATGTAAAATCTGAAGCTCTATTTTTCTTTTTAAACTTACATTGATAGCAAGACTCTCTTAATATATGATTATTTAAGAATAATTTCATATACTCATCTTTCTCATGATTTATATATTCTTTTGAATTTTTATATTCTACTTTTAAATCAAAATCCCCCCATGTATTTTTCTCTTTAGCTCTAAAATTAACTCCGTAGATATCTTTCTTTTTGCTCTTCAAATAAGTTTTCCATACTTTAGGAGAAGGTACTCCATGACAAATAACATCTTGAGTATACAGATTTGTATATTCTTTTGAAATATATGCTTTTAATCCTTCTATTTGACAAGGAGTTCCAGAAAAATATACTAATTTTCCCTCCTCTAAATATTTTTTAGCGTTTTTATATGAATCACCTATATCACTTTGTACATACTTAGACCCCCTTAATAGCATTATATCTTCTAAACGACTTATACATATATGTCTAACATTAAACTCAGTATCGAAGGCCGCGCCAAAAACTACCCCATTTTTTTCTAATATGTATCTTGCTAAAATTGAAAAAATTCCTCCAGATGAGCTTTTTAACCTTTCTTCTTCATCCTTATTATAAGCAGCATATGCTACCTTGTCCACTTCTTCTTCTTTGTTATTAATAGGACATCTTTTTACACACAAACCACATTTTATACATTTTTCTTTATTTATATTAGGGTAAATAAAGCCTCTAGCATCCTCCTTCATTTCTATTGCATTATATGGGCATAACAATTCACACGTTCTGCAACCACTACAAAATTTAGCAAATTTTTCAATCATTTTTTAAGTACCTTTCTAGATAATTTTTAGCTAGTCCTCTTTCAATTTCTAAGTGCTTTTCTATTTCTTCTGTATTACTATATAAGTATTTATCAGTAATTTCTCCATTATATTCTACATTCTTCAAATTAAATTTTTTAATTAATGTTTTAATCCTTGAATACATTTCTTTTTCATTTACATCTTTTCTTTTATATATCAATAATGGTCTTTGGAATAAAGTTGCAAAAATTGCTCCATGATATGAATCAGTAAATACTAATTTAGCGTTTTCTTCTAAATACAAAAATTCTGCTGGTCCTATATCATAATAAGGTGAATTTTGAATATAAATATCAATTATCTTATAATTATGATTTTTTGCAAACTCTTCTAACTGTTTATCTACTATTTTAGAATCTCCCAAAAATGCCTTTAATATATACTTTTCATTTCCTTCTATCCAGCTTGGCTTTATACTAAGCTTACTCCATTCCTCTTTCGTAATAAGCATAGTAGGATCTACTAATACTTCTACATCTTCTCTTCCAGATATTTCTTTGACAATTTCTTTACTTGAAAATTCTCTTACTGAAATACCATTCATTTCTTTTAAATACTTTTCTGCGACTTCAAATCTTTCAGATCTTGTTGGTAAATATTCAACACCTATGCTTGCTGCAAAAGATACTCTCTTTTGTTTTGCAACAAAACTTGCAAACACTTTATCAGAAAATAAAGCTTCAAATTCATAGTTCCAAATTTGATCACTTCCAATAACTATATAATCATATATTTTATCAAAGTCAACAGGTATTTTGCTATTTTGGCTCATTATATAATTATCTGGTGCAAAATTTATCATTTCATTAAACTTTCTAAAACAGTCTAGCCTTTTACCTGGTTTTACTATTGATAAGGTATAATCGATACTATACTTTATAGTCTCAACATCAAATCCCATTTTTTTTAGTACTAATTGAGTGGCATAATTTTGTAGTCTATTTCCATAGTTATTTTCATCATATATTGTAATAATTCCAATCTTTTTCATACATCTCCTTTAATTTATAACCTTAAACAAATTTTATTGTATCTATCTAATCTATATTAATTATTATATCATACCTCATTACAATTGTAAACAAACATTTAATTTGCCATATTATATTTCTTGAAGGTTAGTCAATCATATGTCACACTTTTTTGAAAAAT
>JAAWCC010000095.1 GCA_022792975.1 Clostridia bacterium
ACTGTGTTAATTCATTTACTTCATATTCAACATAAGGACATTCTGGACTATAATAAATTGTAAATTCATTATTACTAATTTTCATATTTTTGGCTGTTTCATTAAATTTAGGAGTGTCGCTTTTATCAAATTGCAATGCCAGTAGTTCATATTCTCCTATATTATCTACAACTTTAAACCCATAGTGTTCAAAAAATTTCTTTTCTCCTAAAAATGGTTTTTTCTTTTTAGAGACTAATGTGCAAATTCCACTCTTACCTTTTTCTTTTGAATCATTTATTGCATATTCTAATAATTCTTTTGCAATGCCTTTTCCTTTAAAGCTACCAGCTACCCATAAGCAATAAATATATTCATAATTCTTGCCATTTATTGGCACCCATGCTGTTTCAATTGGTTCGTATTCAATAAATATTTTTCCTCTAGCATTTAATTTCCTAAATACATGTCCTTCGTTTAATTTATTTTTTATCCATTTCTTTTTATTTTCAACACCCTCTTGATGTTTAGGGTCGCCTATTGCACAACAGATATGTTCTTTTTCAATATTGTCTAATGTTAAATTGATATATTCGTTCATATTATCCTCTTTTCTATATAAAGGTTATTTTTTTCTTATTGGATGTCTTATAACTGTTTTTAATTTACTTATTTCACATCTTCTTGGATCGCTTAAATAAATTTCGTGATGTAATCTCTTGTCAGTAATATCTAGCTCATATTCATTTTCTGTTATATATTTGTGCATTAAACTAATTGTTTCAGGTTCATTATCATAAGCACCTATGTGCATACATTGAACACAAAGCCCTTCATTGTAGCTTAAAAATTCTATTTTTGAAAGGTCCTGTTTTTTCTTTTTGCTTGCCTCACAAATTGCCCAATCGAAATCTTCTTTTGTCACAAAGTCTGGTAATCTAATAATTGAGATAAAATTAAGTTTATCTTTTTGTTTATAATCTATTGTATCCTTGACTCCTTCTTGCCACCAAAGTCCTTCTAGTGGTGGAACTACATATTCAAAATAACCATTTATTTTGTGCTCCTTCTTGTAACTCATTTTTATTGTAAAGGCAACTGCATATAAAAGACATATAGAGAGTTTATATTGGCTATTTTCATCATTTGGATTACCTTTTCCTCTAAAGGCAATATAATTCATTTTAGGAATTTGCACAATACTTGGTTTATTCTTTGGCATATAGTATTCCTTATATTCTTTTTTATAATCAAAAGCCATTTTTCTATCCTCCTCCTTTTTTAATCTTTTAGTGCTATATAAATATGAATTTCTTGTTTTTGCATATCTTGAGAATTGTTTTGGTATTCTTCAAAATCGCAAGTGTATTTTCTATCTAAATTCATATTCCATATTTCTTGCCAAGCTTGTCCTACTGAGTTTTGAGTATCTCCTATTATAGCAAACTTTGCATACTTTCCTTTTGGAATGATAACACCCTCTGTTTTCTGTTTGTCTTCTATCTCTTTGCTAACTTCTGCTCCTGCAATAAAGGTATATGGTTTAGTATAGTCCTTTTCATATTCTGTATATAATCCTATTGTTTTATTATTTATCTTGTTTTGTATTTTCTCATAAATTCCCTCTACAAATAATTTTTGCCATGTTCTTCCTATGTCTTGTATTGATTTCCTCTCTTGATTGGTTGTTCTTATTTTAATTCCTTGTATAATCTTTTCTTCTATTTTTACAACTTCATATTCCATAATATCTACCTCCTAAGAGGAAGTATATAACATATAATATGACATCTGTATGTCATATTACCAAAAAGTTTATAAATAATTTTTTAAAGTTTTTTGTAATTTTTGCTTTATTATCCTTCTAGCATAATCTGGCTTCAAAATTTTTGCATATTCTCCAAAGGATAAAATATATCCATACACCCATTCATTCTCTGGATATTCTACTTTTATTACAAAATTGCCATTTTCCTTTTTAGATATCTCTTTTTCTTCAAATTCATCATACACTCTATATGACATTTCTTTACTTATTTCCAATTCAAGTGATATGTTTTTTAAATTATGTTTTTCCTTATCTTCTTCTTTTGGCAATTCTCTTTCAAAATTCTCTTGTAATATCTTTATTTCTTTTATTCTAGCAATTTTAAATATTCTATAATCCTCTTTTAGCTTACAATAGCTTATTAAATACCATGCTTTATCTTTAAACCATATTTGTAGTGGCTCTACTATTCTTTTTGTCTTATCTCCATTTGAATTATAATATACAAATTCTATTTGTTTCTTATTTAATATTGCTTTTTTTATCATATCAAATCTTTTTTCTTGCGCATTGTCTTTTGCCCAACTTGAAAATTCTATTTTAATCCAATCATTTACTTTTTTATTAAATATTGTGCTTAGTTTATCTAATATGTTCTCCTCAGTTTCTCCTACTACTTTTCTCATTCCTTGTAAGGCAAATAAAATTTGATTTTGTTCCTCCTCTGAAAGAATTGTTTTATTCAGAATATAATCTTCTAAAATCTCTATTCCTCCATCTTTTCCTTTAGTCGCATATATTGGTATATTTGCTCTACTTAATGCTTCTATGTCTCTATATATCGTTCTAGTTGACACCTCAAATCTATCTGCTAGCTCTTTGGCTGTAATTTTTTTCTTTTGCATTAGTATATATACTATTTCAAATAATCTACTATTTAATTGCATAATTTCCTCCTGTAAATATTGGGTGCTTTCTTATAACTGATTATATTATTTTATATCAAATTTCTCTATTTGTAAACTCCAATACCTTATGTCTCTTTTTAACCTTATTTGTAGAGTCAATTTAGTTTTTCACTGCAAGTACGAGTTTTCTATAATTATTTCAAGGGCTGTAAATTAAAAGAAATATATTTTCCATCATTTAAACTTCTAACTTTTATTCCTGCTGTTTTCGAAATCAATTCCTCTTTTTTATATTCCCAATCGGTAAATTCCTCGTCTAATTCTAAATATTTAATGTATTCTAGTAAAATATTTTGATTTTGAGATGTATATTCTTTTTTTACAGTAAATGCTATAATTTTATTTGTTTCATTTTCTATTTCAGTACTCACAATTGCATTTTCATAGTTATTACTTGTGAATATTTTTATTTTTGAGTATATGATTTGTCCATTATCATATTCCCATGTCCTATAAACTATATATTCACTAGAAAGCTCCTCATAAAAGCTTTCGTCAATTATATCTCTTTTTACTAATTTATTAATATTAGTTAATAAATTTTCTTCTTCATTAATTTGAATTTTACCATCAATAACTTGTATGACTTTATTAGATGCTTGTAGCATGTCTGAAATACTAACATTATATTTATTTGTATTGTATTTGCTGTAAATATTATTAATCAATTTTATTTGCTTTGTATTTTCATTTAATAAATGTATTTCTTTTTCATTTAATAAATGTATTTCTTCATTTATTGTATAATTAGCTGATAGAAGTTTATTATCTTGTAATTTTGTTACTATTTTAGGGATTGTAAAAGAAAATATAATTATCAATATCGGAAATATATAAACGACTTTATTCTTCACTTTCTATTACCTCCAAATATAATGATACCCTTGTCCATTTTCCTTCTTCACTTTCTATTTCTAGTTCACTATTGTGTATTTTCGCAATTTTTTCACATATTGAAAGTCCAATCCCATTTCTTCCACCTTCTCTTGCTCTTGCCTTATCAATTATATAAAAGCTTTCTTTGATTCTTGGAATTTCGTTTTTAGGTATTCCACATCCATTGTCGATTACAGATATCTTATATTTATCTTTTTCTTCCTTCTTGCCTAAAATTTTAATCATATTATCTTTTGGATTTGCTTTTTTACTATTATCAATTAAATTTCTCAGTGCATCTTCTAATAGTATTTTATCAGCTATTATATATTTTTCTTCTACATCTAGTTCTAATTTTACATCTCCTAAATTTTCTTTTATATCTTTATATAATTTATTCATAAAATCTGCAATATTTATTTTCTCAAATTCAACATTTTCATTTGTAAGTTTCATTAAATCCATTAATTTATGTGCTAATATCTCTAATCTTTTTGCTTCATTATATATATAATTTGCGGATTTGATATTTGTTTCATTATCATATTTGCCATTTTTTAGAAGCTGTGCAT
>JAAWCC010000096.1 GCA_022792975.1 Clostridia bacterium
AAAGTTCTACCATCAATTCCCATACCACCAATACTTTCAGTAACCCAAACAGGGTCTCCACTGAATAATTCATTATATTCAGGAGTTCTAAGGAAACGAACCAATCTAAGCTTCATAACAAAGTGATCCATAATTTCTTGTGCCTCCTCCTCAGTTAAAACTCCATTCTTTAAATCTCTTTCGAAATAAATATCCAAGAAGGAAGATGTACGACCAATACTCATTGCAGCACCGTTTTGGTCTTTAATAGCCGCAAGGTATCCGAAATATAGCCATTGAACAGCCTCCTTGGCATTTTGTGCAGGCTTAGAGATATCAAAGCCATATTTAGAGGCCATTACTTTTAGAGCCTCTAATGCTCTAACTTGTTCAGAAAATTCTTCTCTTTCTCTAATTAAATCCTCTGTAAAGCAATCCTTGTCAAGTAAATCTAATAAATGTTTTCTTTCAGAAATAAGAGCGTCAACTCCATAAAGTGCAACACGCCTATAATCACCAATAATTCTTCCACGTCCATAACCATCTGGTAGACCAGTTATAAGATGTGAACTTCTTGCAGCTCTAACATCAGGTGTATAAACATCAAAAACACCATCGTTATGAGTTTTTCTAGCGCCATGAAAAACTTGTGCTGTATCAGGGTCTACTTTTCTTCCATAAGCCTCACAAGATTTTTCGACAATTCTTATTCCACCAAAAGGCATAATAGCTCTTTTTAGAGGAGCGTCAGTTTGAAGACCGACAATTTCTTCTAGAGACTTGTCAATATATCCAGCATCATGAGCAGAAATTGTAGAAATTGTTTTTGTATCAATATCTAAAACACCACCTTCTGCTGATTTTTCTTTTTTGTAAAGGTCTAAAACTTGATTCCATAGTTTTTTTGTTTTATCGGTTGCATTTGCCAAAAAAGAGCTATCTCCCTCATATGGAGTATAATTTGCTTGGATGAAGCTTCTTACATCAACCTCTTTTTGCCATTTGCCAGCCTTAAAACCATTCCATTCGTCAAACTTCATATTAAGTACCTCCGATTAAAAAATTCTTTCTACAATATTATACACGGAAAAACAAAAAATATCAATATTTAAATAAAAACTACTTGTAAAATATATGAAAACAATGTAAAATATATTTAATTTAAGGAGGACAAAACAAAATGTTTTTAATCGTAGGGCTTGGAAATCCAGAAGAAGAATATGGAAATACAAGACATAATGTACGGATTTGACGTAATAAATGAATTTTCAAAAAAAAATAAAATAGAAGTGAATAGAACAAAATTTGAAGGAAATTTTGGGCAAGGAAATATAAACCGGAAATAAAGTGATTTTGCTAAAGCCACAAATGTATATGAATTTAAGTGGGATACCTGTTAAAAAATTCAAGGATTTTTTCAAAATAGAAGAAAACAAAATAATAGTTATACATGATGATATTGATGTGGAGGAAGGAAGAATAAAAATAAGAAAAACAGGTGGTTCTGGAACACATAATGGTATGAAATCAATTGTAAATGAACTTGGAAATAAAGAATTTTGCAGAATAAAATTAGGCGTTCGGTAAGCCACTAGGACATCAAGATTTAGCAGAATTTATTTTAAGCAAAGTAAAGAACAGAACAAAAATAGATGAAGCAATTATAGATGCAGTAAAAGCAATAGAAGAAATTATAGCAAATGGAATAGATTCTGCAATGAATAAATATAATTAAGGCAAAAGGAGTAACCAAAATAGTGAAGGAAATATTTATAGAAAAAAATGAAAACATTTCAAAAATTGTACTAATAGAAAATGGAAATGTAATTGAAAAATATGAGGACAACGATAAAAAGAAAAGATTAGAAGGCAAAATTTATTTAGGAACAGTTCAGAATGTACTTCAAGGGATGCAAGCTGCGTTTATTGATATAGGAGAAGAAAAAAATACCTTTATTCATCTAAAAGATATACTTCCAAAAGTAAACATTGTAAAAAATAAAGAAGTTAAAGAAGAAAAAAATATAAAAAAATTAGTAAAACCAGGTGACAAAATTTTAATACAAGTAAAAAGAGATGCAAATAATATGAAAGGGGCAAAGGTATCAACACATATAAGCATACCCAGTAGATATTTTGTAATAATGCCAAATACAGATATTAGAACGATTTCACAGAAAATTGAAAGGGAAGAAGAAAGAAAAAGACTAAATGAAATTGCAAATGAAATTTTACCAAAAAATTTTGGAGCAATTATCAGAACATCAAGTATAAATAAAACAAGAGAAGAATTAGAAAAAGACTTAAACAGTGTTATCAAAATATGGGAGGATGTTGAAAAACAAATAAAAAATGAAAAACTAAAATTGCCAAAGGTAGTATATGAAGGACAAACCTTTATTGAAAAATTACTAGTCGATTTGATAGATAAAGACATTGAAAGAATAGTTGTAAATGATGAGAAAAACTACGAGGAAGTAAAAAGAGTTAAAAGCCAGCTAGAAGAACACGAGATTAGGGTGGAATTCAAAGAGAATGAAAATATATTTAACACATATGATATAGAAGAACAACTAGTAAAATCAGAGCAAAGAAAAGTTTGGTTAAGGTGTGGACGGATTTATTACAATAGATAAAACAGAGGCACTAACAGCAATAGATGTAAACTCGGGTAAATATATAGGAAGCAAGGACTTAGAACAGACAGTCTTTAAGGTAAATAAGGAGGCAAGTGAGGAAATTGCAAAACAGTTAAGGCTAAGGGATATTGGAGGAATTATAATAATTGACTATATAGATATGTTAGATGAAGAACATAAAAAGCAGATTGTCGAGGTGCTTGAGGAAAATTTTAAAAAGGACAGATCGAAAACTCAAATTGTCGGGTTTTCAAAATTAAATCTTTTAGAAATGACAAGAAAACATATGAAGGGGGGAGAATAGATTATGCCATTTTTAGGTTATATCATTGGAATATTGGTATTATTTATTATTTTAAAGATATTAGCATTACCTATGAAAATAATAGTAAAATTCTTAATCAATGCAGTAGTTGGTGTAGTAGTATTATATGTACTTAACTTACTTGGAGTTGGTTTAGTAATAAACTGGATAACAGCGCTAATTGTGGGCTTCTTAGGAATACCAGGAGTAATAATTGTTGCAATACTTCAATTTGTACTACATTTAATTTAAGTCTTTAGCACAATACTAAAGTTTAAATTGATTAAAAGTATAGGAAATTGTTGAAAATTAGCATATTTTTCACGAGAAAATATAAAGAGCGGGCCACCGCTCTTTATATAGTATTAATTATAATAAAGTAACTACACATGGTGCAATTAATGCTACGACTGCCATTACTGCTATTACAATAGCTGCAATCTGATTTGAATTATTTTTATATTCGTATATTGCATATCCCATAGTCTTGCAAAATACAAATATACTTAAAATTAAAACAATAAAGAACATATTTCCTCCAAAGCTTATGAAATTAGATAACTAGATATTACATCAATGTTTAAATCGACATTAAAAAATGCATTTTTGTAATTTTCAAGCCAATTATATTCCATCCATTCATCCCAAGTAGCAAAATGTTTAACTGCGTGTCTACCAAATAAATCTATATCAGCACCATAATCTTTTGAAACCTTATATAAATAGTCTTCAATTTGCGATTTCATATAAGATTTAGCATACTCTTCAATCATTGTCAAATTATCTTTTTCGAAATAATTTGAGTTTTTCTCAGAAGATAGAATTTTTGCATTAAGGTTAATTTCACTTGTTATATATGGTGAGCCATTTATAAATTTTACATTATTTTTTGTATTTCTATCTAAGGTTACATATAAATCTATTATAGCATCTGCATCAAATGGACTTGGTATAGAAATAATACATTCTTCCATTTCGCTTACTACAATTAAATGACAAAGCGTTTCAATAGCAGTAAGCTCTCCGAACTAATATATCATTTTTAAAAACAGCTAATCCCATAACGTCAATATTTGTAGAGGCATTTTTACTTTCCTCAGAATTTGAGGTTGTTTCTCCAGCTATTGTATCTGTATCAACATTTGAAGAACCAGAGGTTGCATTATAAGAAGTAATAGAGCCTAATATAGCAGAGGCCTCTCCAAAAGTATCAGACATTCTATCAAAGACATTAGCAATTGTAACATTTGAAGTGTAACCAGTATATTTGCTAGAAGTTGCAACTATTTCGTAATACTTAGCTGTTATACTTTCAATTTCAGATTTTGAATCAGATAGAAAATCATAAGCTGTACAACGTGCTACTACTACATTGCAATCTGGCCTTAATTCAACATTATTTATCAGAGTATAAATAATATCAGAAACACCGTTTACCGAGCTATTTCTTCAGAAATGACTAAAACTTTACAATGTGAAAGGTTTAGCTTTTTACTAATAAATCCATTTGCAAGACTAATTGCAGATTCAATAGATGAAGCCTCTATCGTATCAATAACAGTATCTGCTGAGGAAGATGAATCACCGGTCAGAGGTGTTTTTAGAAGGGATAGAGAGCTGGAAACTTACTTTTAAATCATTGTTCTCGCCGAACATCTATGCCAATTGCAACAACATATGCCATGTCATTAATATCACGTTTAGTATAATAACCACTTACTGTAAAGCTTATAATAATTAATACAACAAAAAGCATGTTAAAGGTCTTATTCTTCATAGTGAACTCTTGCCCCTTTCTTTTGGCTATTTTTCTTCTTAAAATACGCACAAATTAAAATTACCATTGTTATACCAAAAACAAAAACTATTGATAAATATTTATAATAAGTTCTTTCAAATAAATTTATGTCAGAAATAGTTTTGGGAATTAGTGCAATTGTAAATAGAAATGCCGAAAAGCAAAAGGTCAGAGCCCTCTCATATTTTATATTAGTAATTCTCTTGAAAACATCTAATGAAAAGTGCATTGTAATTGCTAAATAATTGAAAATAGACATTATCCAAATTAAAATGAAAACTGCATCAATTCTCTGTATGAAGCTTCCAAAGTTTACCCTTCTTGAAAGTATATAAATTGATAAAGTATTATTAATTTCCCCAATTGAAGGAATTAAGAAAAGCAGAGCAATAATTCCAAGCATTAGATAACCGGTATAAACAGCAAGAGCAATAATTCCAGACTTTTTAAAGTTTTTATGGCTACCAAGGTTTGGAATTAAAAATGGTGCGATTATTATACTTGCAAATGCAAATATATTAGAGCTTCCGAGCTATGAAGGTTTCATTTGCACCATATCCAAGTATAGGAAGAGCTCTTTCAGGGATAAACTGTGAACTAGAAGATATGAATATAATTACTATTGATACAAGGATTATAGGAATAGTAATTAAAGTTACTCTAGATATTGCTTTAAACCCAAATAAATTCATAACAGCAGCAATTGCAACAAACATTAAAATAACCATTTCTCTATCAATATTTGGAAAATATATAAGCACTAAACTTTCGGAAAAAGTCCTTATAACGAAACCCGAAATAGTGATAAAATACACACATACAGTTATACTAAATATATTTTTTAGAAGTTTTCCACCAGTAAATTCACAAATATCAACAAGGTCTTTTCCAGGAAATAGTGCAAAAATTTTTGTAGCAATGAAAAAGAAAGTGGTTGCAAGTATAAAAACAAAAATTAAATTTAGTATTGTAGCAGAACCAGTGCTTGCAATTAAGTGGTTTGGCATATTTAAAATAATATGTGAAATCATAACTGTTATAATAATTGATGCACCTTGCATTACGCCCATTTTTGAATCTTTCATAATTTAGTCTAAAACCTTCCTTTCCTTTAATATTTCCATTTTCTACTAATTTTATCTTCCTTAAATGGCTTCTTTGTATTAAGGAAGTTTCTACGGTTTTCACGTTTCCATAGAGGTGGTAAAAAGTATTCTGAATTTGGGTCCTTTGAAACAGGAGACATTGGGCTTAGGTATGAAACTCCAAAAGAGTTTATGTGTGCAAGTGCTGTCAAATGGAAAATAAAGCAAAATGCAATTCCCAAAAAGCCTGCAAAATATCCCATTATTATATATATAAACCTGACAAGACGGACATGGAAGCTAAGTGAATAATCAGGCACAGCAAAAGCAGTAATACCAGTAAGTGCCACAATAATAACAAGAATAGGGCTAACAATATTTGCACTAACTGCTGCATCTCCCAAAATCAAAGCACCGTACAATACCAATTGCTTGACCCAAAGGAGCAGGAACCCTTACACCAGATTCTCTAATAAGCTCGAGCGAAATTTCCATTATCAAAATTTCGAAGATAATTGGAAAAGGTACATTGCTCCTAGATGCAACTATTGCAAACAAAAGCTCTGTTGGAATAAGCTCCTGATGAAAAGAGGATACAGCAACATAAAGCCCAGGAAGTAGTAACGTAATAAAAAGTGCGAGTAACCTTATGGCCTTGAGCAAATTTGTGAGCTGATATTTTAGGTTTTTATCTTCAGCAGAAGTTAAGAAGTCTATTAAAACACCAGGAGCAACCAACCCATATGGTGTTCCGATTAACTAAAATTGCGACTCTACCTTCTAATATATAAGCAGAAACTCTGTCAGGTCTCTCAGAAGAAATAAGCTGAGGTACACTAACGCTAGAATCCTCTATTAATTGTTCAAGCTGACCAGAAGAAACCAGGTAATCAATACTAATATTCTCGATTCTACGCTTTATTTCATTAACTAAGCCACTGTTTGCAACATTTTTTAGGTAACAAATAGCAACTTGAGTATGACTAAGTTTTCCGACAGAAGTTTCTTCAATAATTAAGTTCTCACTATTAACAATTCTTCTAATAAGACTAGTATTAGTACGAATAGACTCAATAAATCCCTCTTGAGAGCCCCTAATAATACTTTCGTTTTCTGGTGGGGAAACACTACGTTTATCAAACCCTTTTGCATCTATCATAAAGGCTACATCAATAGTATCAATAAAAAGGGCAGAGTTTCCAGCATTGACTTTTTGAATAATGTCTTGAAACTTACCTTCCGCAGAAACATCGTTTTGAGGGACTAAGCATTCTAAAATATAATTCTTCAAATCGAATTTCTTTGCACGCTTAACTGTGAGGTTAGAAGAAATATTTTTACTGGCATTGTTCTCGTTTTGAACCCTATTCTTAGCATGCTTCTTTAACATCAAGGGCTTAATAACAAAAGCATTGATTGACTTTGAATCAATCATTCCATCGATGTAAAGCAAGAAAGCAGAATACTCCTTTTCATTAATATAAATAGAGAATTCACGAATTTTAATATCATTGCTCAATCCAAAACTATACTTATTTTTAACAAATTCTTTATTCACTTCAATAGAAGGGAAAACCTTAGTATCTTCAGCAGAATTATCTTCTGAGCTTTTTTCTAAGGAAACATCTTCAGCCTCGGGTAAAACAAAGTTAAAATCATTAGGCTCCTTATAAGTTATTAAATTAAATAAACCATCTAAAATTTTCATAGTATAAGTTATTATTTCTCAAAAATTTATAAATATGTATATAATGTGAAAATTTGTCTTGATATGTTCCAGAATTTTTTTATTAAATAAAATAAAGGTAGGAATTGAAATTAAGAAAAATATGTAGATTTTTTTTCTAACCTGTGATATAATCAACAAAATTATAGTAATATAAGGAGAAAAAATATGGAGAGAATTAGAGGATTTGAGATAGCGAAGGGCTTTGAAACAGCAGGAATAAATTTACCAATACGAAAGACAAAATGTTCGGCAGGATATGATATAGAAGCGGCAGAGGATACTGTTGTTCCAGCATTTAAAAAAGGTATGGCTCCAACACTTATTAAAACTGGGCTAAAGGCATATATGCAAGAAGACGAATATTTAAAATTATGTAATAGAAGTTCAAACCCAAAAAAGAAGGGATTAGTACTTGCAAATAGTATAGGAGTAGTAGATGCAGATTATTATGGAAATCCAGATAATGATGGACATATCATGTTTTCATTCTTTAATATAAAAGAGGAAGATATAATAATAAAAAAGGGAGAAGCAATCGGTCAAGGGATATTTGAGAAGTTTTTAACAATTGATGGAGATAAAGCATTAGGAGAAAGACTCGGAGGCTTCGGTTCTACAAATAAATAGATTAGGAGGGAATATAAATGACAGCAATTGAAATTAGAAATAAATTTTTAAACTATTTTAAGGCACATGGGCATAGTATAATACCAAGTGCACCATTAATACCAGAAAATGACCCATCAGTGTTGTTTACAACAGCAGGAATGCACCCACTAGTACCATACTTACTAGGAGAAAACCATCCAGCAGGAAAAAGACTTGCAGATTACCAAAAATGTCTAAGAACAGTAGATATTGATGAGGTAGGGGATAATAGGCATTTGACTTTTTTTGAGATGCTAGGAAATTGGTCACTTGGAGATTATTTCAAGGAGGAATCAATAAAATTTAGTATGGAATTTTTGACAAAGGAGCTTAATATTCCATTAGAAAAATTATCAGTAACTTGTTTTGCAGGAGATGAGGATGCACCAAAAGATGAAGAAACAGCAAAAATATGGGAAGCAAACGGAATGCCAAAAGAAAAAATATATTATTTTGGAAAAGATGATAATTGGTGGATAGCAGGAGAAACAGGGCCATGTGGACCAGATACAGAGATTTTCTATGATACAGGGAAGGAGCCTTGTTCACATGATTGTAATCCTTCTTGTGGATGCGGTAAATATGTTGAAATTTGGAACAATGTTTTTATGGAATACTATAAAGATGAAAAAGGAAATTATACAAAATTAAAGAAGCAAAATGTAGATACAGGATTAGGCTTAGAAAGAATAAATATGTTACTTCAAGGAAAAGAAACACCATTTGACACAGAAATATTTAAACCAATGATGGATAAATTAGCAGAGTTTTCAAAAAAGGATAACATTGAAAGCAGAAGAATTATAGCAGAGCATTTAAGGTCTAGTATGATGGTCATTGCAGATGGAGGAAAGCCAAGTAACATTGATAGAGGATATATACTAAGAAGATTAATTAGAAGAATGATAAGACATTTAAATAAGTTAGAAATTAGTCTGGATAGAATAGAAGAATTAGTAGATTTGAATATAAAAACATTAGGCGAAATGTACCCAGAACTTATAAAAAACAGAGACAATATAGTAAACACAATAATAGAAGAAAAAGAAAAGTTTATCAAAACACTAGAAAATGGGGAGAAAGAGTTATTAAAGGAATTAAACAAATTAAAAGAAAAGGGAGAGGATACTTTATCAGCAGAGGAAGTATTTAGACTATATGAAACATATGGATTTCCACAGGAGGTTACAAAAGAGATATCAGAAGAAAACGGGTTCAAGATAGATTTGAGCAACTTCGATAAATTATTCAAGGAACATCAAGAAAAATCAAGATTAGGCTCAGAACAGAAATTCAAAGGAGGTTTAGCAGAGCAAAACGAGCAAACAATTGCATATCACACAGCAACACATCTTTTGCATAAAGCTCTTCAGATAGTTTTAGGAGAGCACGCGACACAAAAAGGCTCAAATATAACAACAGAAAGACTAAGATTTGATTTTGCACATCCTCGGAAAAGTAACAAAAGAGGAGCTAGAAGAAGTTGAAAAGATAGTAAACGAGCAAATTCAAAAAGATTTAAAAGTAACCTGTGAGGAAATGAGCTATGATGAGGCAAAGGCATCTGGCGCAATAGGCTTGTTTGAAAATAAATATGGAGATAAAGTAAAAGTGTATACAATAGGAGATTTCAGCAAGGAAATTTGTGGGGGGCCTCACGTTGAACATACATCACTACTTGGAACATTCAAAATAAAAAAAGAAGAAGCATCGTCAGCAGGAGTACGCCGTATAAAAGCAGTGCTTATAAAATAGGAGGGGAATATGGAGGATTGTATATTTTGCAAGATAGTAAAAAAAGAAATACCATCTAAGATTGTTTATGAAGATGAAAAAGTAATAGCTTTTGAAGATATAACTCCACAAGCACCAGTTCATATATTAGTAATACCTAAAAAGCATATTGCATCAATTATTGAATTAGAAGAATGTGATAAAGAATTAATACGGAAATATTTTCATGGCAATAAATAAAATCGCAAAAGAACAAGGAATAGATAAAGACCGGATTTAGAGTTATCTCAAACTGCGGAGAAAATGCGGGGCAAACAGTTAGACACCTACATTTTCATATACTTGCAGGTGAAAAACTTGGACCAAAAATCTTATAAAAATCGTGTACAAAGCCCAAAAAATATGATATAATTAATTATATATGAATATTTTTTGGAAAGAAGGGATTTATATGTTCAATAGCAAATTTAATGGACTTTTAACCATATTATTAATAATCGCAATAATCGGAATATTAGGACTTATCGGATATTTTGGATGGTCAGTATATAATAAATATTACATAGATTCAAATGCCAAGAATGTAGTTAATGCATTCGAGCAAGCTACACAAAATAATAAAAACGAAATGAAAAACGAAGCAGGAGAAAGAGTTGAAATAGGTGACGTTGCTGGCGGAAACTCAATATATGAAAATCAAACTCAAGGGCGGAGTAACAAAGTATGAAGGATACGAGGTATATGGTACAATATCAATTCCGAAAATAAAAATAGAATATCCTATATTGGAAAATGCCACACCTAGAGCAATAAAAATAGCTGTTGCATATAGTGCAGGAGTTGGAATAAATAGAGTAGGTAATACTGTAATTTCTGGGCATAATTATAGAAACGGAATGTTTTTCTCTAACCTAAAGAAGCTAAGTAATGGTGATAAAATTTATATTACAGATCCTACTGGAACAAAGGTTACTTATGAAGTTTATAATGTATTTGAAGCAACACCAACAGATGCTTCTTTCTATAATAGAGATACAACAGGACTTAGAGAAATTACTTTATCAACATGTACAAATGATGGTAATATGAGAACTATCGTGCTTGCTAAAGAGGTTAAATAGTATTATTAGAAAGGATTGATTTTAATATGGAATATAAGTTTAGACCAAGAGGAGTTTGTTCACAAGAAATGAGTATTGATATAGAGCGGAGATATTATTAAAAAAGTGAAAATTGTTGGACGGATGTGCTGGAAACACAGTAGGAGTTAGTAAGCTTGTGGAGGGTAGAACAATAGATGAGGTTATAAAACTTTTAAAAGGGATACCTTGCGGAGCTAGACCTACTTCTTGCCCAGACCAACTGGCAACAGCACTTGAACAGATTAAGGCTGAACGTAAAGCATAATAAAACTTAAAACGTGTATTATTATAATTTGTAAATAAAAAGAAAACTAATATAGTAAATAACAAAGGGATAATTATCTATGAAGTAAACTCTAAAATGTTTATTTCATTATATTATCTCTTTATTATTTAAACAAAATATCATATTATAATAAATAGATATTTTATGAAAATATTTGTAAAAAAAAGTAAAAAAAAACACCCAAGTAAAATTATATATTAAACTATTTCCCTTATGTTAGATATATATTTTTATTCTATTAAAATTTTACAATTAACTAATTTTCTCAACCTGCTCTTTATCAGTCTCCTCTAAATTTTCTAGAGCAAATTCGATTAAAGTTATTGTAACTTTATTGAAAGAAAGATTTTTTAAATTAGCTAAAGCTTGAACATTATCAACAAGATTTTCAGGCAAACGTAAAGTTTTACTAATTCCAATATGACCTTCTGGTATTTTTAACTTATTCATATTAAACTCCTAAACAATAATATATTATGAAAATATTTTATAATATATATTATTATAAATAAGCACCTAATATATATTGCAAAAAGAATAAAAAAGTGCTAAGCAAAGTATAAAAATATAATAAACTAAACCATCCTTTTTCTCAGCCTCTTTATGATTTTAACTAAATTAACAAAACCAAGCAAGAACAAGTAAACAGCAATAAATAAACATATTTTTAACAGAACAAATCCTAAGTCATATTCTATATACTTATCTATTGCATCAAATAAAAATTTTGTTATGAATACAAGCAAAAATGGCACAGCTACATATGAAATAAAGTCAAATTTAAAATGTGTTGCCTTTTTTAATTGTATTAAACTGATTGTGAAATTTAATATTTCGCTTATAGCAATTATTGCTATATAGCCATATATTCCAAAAACAGGTACTAATGTATATATTAAAAGAATAGTAGAAACTAAATCAAAAATATTGCAAAACATGACTCCGACTTGCTTATCTAAGCCCCTTAACATAGCATCAATTATTTTATCTAGATAAATTAGTATCACTAATGGACAAAGTAGTGCAAGAAAGTTTGATATTTCTAAATTATGATATACGAAATAACAAATTTCTTCTGTAAATGTTAAAAAGATACCTATTACACATACACTGAAAAAGGACGTAAAAGTAAAGATAAAGCTCGTAACTTGATTCATTCTTTTAAAATCCTTTTTTAAATTGTACCTTGCAAACTCAGGGATTAAAAGACCTGCACAAGAGGTAATAATTATAGAAGGAAACATTAAAATAGGCATAGTCATTCCATTAATAAGTCCATATTGAGAAAGGGCTTCATCGCAAGAAACAGAATACTTTTCAAGGCTAAAAGGAATAAGCAATTGCTTTAAAGTTGAAAGCCCAGAACGAATATACGAAGTAATAGCAACAGGTAAAGCAATTCTAAGAATTTTCTTTAGAGGTGTTTGAACCAAAGAGGTAGGATTTTTCTGAGAAGATTTACTCCAAGAGCCATTTCTAATATCAATAATATATAAAACAAAAGTAACTATAAATTCAAACACACAAGAAACTGTACTAGCCAAAATCAAATAAGTACAAACAGTACTCAAATTTGAACTCGGAAAAGCATATAAAAACACACAAGTAAGTGAAACTTGAACTATCATCGTTAAAATTTTACTAAAAGAAGTTTTAGAGACCCTTCTAACTCCAGTAAAATATCCACTAAGTGAAGTAATAACAGAAGTAAAAGGCATACTTATAGCCATTATATAAAGTGGAAAAGGAGTAACCTTTCCATGCAAAAGAACAGAAGAACAATAATTAGCAGATAAAAATAAAAGTCCCATTGCAATAAAGCCAAAAAACAAACTATATAATATACACTTCTTCATTGCAACTCTTAAGCCTTTACCTCCATTGCCATCAAGCTCTTCAGAAGTGATTCTAGTTGCAGCAAGACTAATACCAGAGTTAGCAAAAGTAGTTGCAAATGTAAAAATAGACATAATAAGCTCAAAAATCCCGAGCCCCCTCACTACCAAGCCTATTTGCAATATATATGTCAAAGAAAATACCAATAAGTCCCATGAAAAGAGAGGTAAAGCTTAAGATTATAGTATTAAATAAAAAACGTTTCAATCTACTCATGAAATAAGTATATGAAAGAAAAATAGGAGATATTACAGAAAAAGCAGTGAAGAACATAGACAACTAACTTATTCCTTTAAGCCTTTTAATGTAATGTATATGTCTTCTCAGCTCCTTTAAATCCTCCTCGCCGAGACCTCGTATATCTAAGGCTAGATTTCTACTAACAACTTTTTTTATTTTAGAAGCTCCGAGGATATAATCAGTAGAAACATCAAAGTATTGTGCAAGCTTTATAATATATTCATCCTTTAAGGGAACTCGTCCGAGTTTCCAATTTACTAACACCAGCAACTTCTAGGCCTAATAAATCTGCAAGCACATCTTGATTTATATTTTTTTCAGCTCGTAAAGCTTTTATATTGTTCAAGAAAATCCGCCTCCTTCAAATACATTATAAAATAAAAAAACTATTAAAGTAAACGTAATATCCTAAAAGGAAAAAATACAAATAAATTATCTTGACAAGAAAAAACGACAATGTTATAATTATCTCGACAAGACAACCAAGCGTCTCTTTATGTTTGGAAAACAAAAAGCTTAAGTGGCATTTATTATAATCTAGCTTATTTTGGTTTTCTAACCATAAGGAGAGGAATTACAACAAATGATAATGTATTTTTAAAAAAAGTAAACTAAAAGTTAATAAAAACTATAGAAAACAGTTTTAAATATACAAAAAAGAAAAGGAGAGTCAAAACCAATGAACAGAGTCAAAAACCAATCACCTAGCGAAGGGGGAATCACCCTAATCGCTTTAATAGTCATGG
>JAAWCC010000097.1 GCA_022792975.1 Clostridia bacterium
AGTGGGATTTTTCCCATCTATATCCTTAATAGCACCTTGCATATAACTATCCAAAGCCTCCATCTTCTTTTGCTCATTAGTTTGAGCTTCTGCATAATTTATTGTGCCTTGAAGTGCCAAATCTATAAATTGTGATTTAAATACTGCATTTATACTTACAGCAGCTAATATGATAAGTACTATGATAGTGATAATTAGTGCAACAAGAGTAATACCACATTCTTTAGTTAATTGACGGTTTTGCATTTGTTTTTTCTCCTTTAAATTCATTTATTATTATTAACTTATTATTCCATTTTATCCATAAAATATAATTAATTTACTACACAATCATATCATAATCAAAATCAAAATGCAATAAAATTGCAACAAAATATATAATGGTCAATGGTCAGGGGGGACGGGGCATTTTGACACATTATATTTGACATAAATACTACTATATGTTACAATTAGTTCGTATCAAAATTTGCATAATTCAACCCAAAATCACATGTCGTTATGACAGGAGGTATTGTAATGGATCAACATGAAAAGAAGCAAGAGCGGGACAGGCTCTATAATGACATGATGGAGCTGTCTAGAACCCTGAGAAGTTACGTGAGTGCTAAGCGCGAGCCAGAGGGCTCACCTAATAGAGAACGCATTGAAAGATTTCCAATTAGCGAGGCAGAAATAAGGAAAGCTTTGAAGGAGGCACAAGATAGGTATAGAAGCTTTATCAATAACAATTAATCAGCAAAACAGGATTTAGGGGAGAAAATTATGAACAATGCACTTACCACACACAAAAGCTGTGTTTATACCTTGGAATGGACAAGATTTTTGAAAGGAATAAGAAAGTATGGCTTTAAATGTGGCTACACAGATATTTTTGCAGGAGATAGTACCGACTCAGAAAAGAGAAATGAGGAGGAGGTTGTCCTGTTTAATGAAGAAAAAGGCTTAATCATCTATGCGCACACATTTTGCGGAAAGAGAATGAGCAAAGCCGTAATTTATGGTCAGATTCCACAAAGTCTCCAGGATATGACAGCAGGGCAGAAAAATTTTTTTATAAACCATTCTATTTGCATAAAATCAAATAAGAGTGGTATAGCTTTTGAAATGAGGGTATCCAAGGATTTTGAGAGCTTTATGAAAAAGCTATTGGAGGACTTCACCTTTTTACCGCAATGGGAGGACGGTATAACTCCAGATTTTCTCAATTATGTGGAAAGAAGGGGAAACAGCATTAGCCGTGAGAATATAAAAAAAGAGAAGCTTAGCGGTTGTGCTCCAGAGATAAAAAGAATTATTGCCTAAAATTTTATTTCGACAGAGAAAATTGTTCATAGCCACTAAAAGCACAGCTGTCTGCTGTGCTTTTAGTGTTTTTAACCCAAATTTTAGTCAAGATATTGCCAAATGTGCAAAAATGTTGTATAATTAATTCCTATATACATAATATTACAGATGTATTAAATTTCTATTACATTTTTGTAAATACTATTGACTTATGGAATAAATCTAATAAAATATAAAGTGAGTTAAAGAGGAAACAGACTATGAGAATAATTAGTGGAACTGCAAGAGGAGCAAGACTTGAAACTCTAGAACGGTGAAGATACTAGACCCACCTTAGATAGAGTTAAAGAGGCACTTTTTAGTATAATACAAAACTACATATATGGTTCAAATGTGTTAGATTTATTTGCAGGAAGTGGAGCCCTAGCATTAGAAAGCTTGAGCCGTGGTTCAAGGAAAGCGGTTTTATGTGACAGCTCAAGAAAAGCTGTACAAATTATTAAAACAAACATTAAAAAAACTCATTTTGAAGCAGAGACAGAAGTTATGAATAAAGACTACAAAAGAACTTTAGAGGAGTTGAAAAATAAAAAATTTGATATAATTTTCTTAGATCCGCCTTATAAAACTAATTTTGGAGCTGAGGCCATAAATTTTATTATTGAGAATGACATGCTTGAGAAGGAAGGGATTATAGTTTTTGAAACGGATAGAGAGGATGAATATATAAATAATGCAAATGCATCAGCAAAAGTTATAGACATAAGGAAATATGGGCGTGTGAAGCTTGTGTTCCTAAGTCGAAAGGAGTAAATGTAATTTATGGAAATATTTACATTATTAGAAACATTGGAGGAGACAATTGAAAATGCTAGGTCTGTACCATTTACTAATAAAGGCATGATGGACAAGGAGGAACTGCTTGACCTCATTAAAGAAGTTAGAATAAAGCTTCCAGAAGAATTAAAACAGGCTAAGTGGGTTAAAGAGGAAAGAACTAGAATTTTGGCAGAAGCTCAAAATGAAGCAAGTGAAATTGTCAAGGAAGCAGAAAATAGAATAATTGCTATGATTGATGAACATGAAATTACTAGAAAAGCATATGAGCAAAAGGCAGAAATTATAGAGACAGCAAATGAAATGGCAAGAGAGATATCAAATGGAACAAAAGATCATGCAGATGCCTTACTTGCAGGCATAGAAGATGTACTTCAAGAAACCTTATCAATTATACAAAATAATAGAAAAGAACTAAAGTAGGCTAAAAATTATAGCCTATTTTTTATAGATTTTAATAAAACTATCAAAAGCAACATAAAAACAATATACTAAATTGAAATTAAATATTTTTATTCTTGAATTATTCAAAAATTGCAGTTTAATCCTTGTAATTTTAGCTTTTTTAATATATAATAATATAATTAATTAATTATATTGAAATAAAAGCAAAGAGAGGATTGAAATTTATGCAAAATTGTAAAGTTGAACCTAAAACATTACCAGGCTTCATGGAGCTTCTTCCAAGTGACCAAATTGAATTTAATAGTATTAAGGAAAAAATCCAGAAATCCTATGAAAGATTTGGCTTCTTACCACTTGATACTCCTGTTATCGAAAGTGCTGAAGTACTCTTAGCAAAAGCAGGGGGAGAAACAGAAAAACAGATTTATAAGTTTAGCAAAGGAGAAAATGATATTGCTCTTAGGTTTGATTTGACTGTTCCACTTGCGAAATATGTGGCTCAACATCAAGGAGAACTTAGTTTTCCATTTAAGAGATACC
>JAAWCC010000098.1 GCA_022792975.1 Clostridia bacterium
TTAAAAGTAGCTGATAACACTGGTGCAAAAGAAATTATGTGCATTAGATGTTTAGGCGGTTCATATAGAAGATATGCAAATATAGGAGATGTAATAGTTGCTTCTGTCAAAGATGCTACACCAGGAGGAGTTGTAAAAAAAGGAGACGTAGTAAAAGCTGTTGTAGTTAGAAGCAAAAAAGGAGTTAGACGTCAAGATGGTTCATACATCAAATTTGACGAAAACGCAGCTGTAATAATTCGTGAAGATGGAACTCCAAAAGGAACTCGTATATTTGGTCCAGTAGCTAGAGAGTTAAGAGAAAAAGAATACATGAAAATACTTTCACTAGCACCAGAGGTTCTTTAAACTACTAGCTTCAACTCACAACCAATTAAACGATGAGAAATTGAACGTAACCAAACCAATAGAGAACAAAAAAGAGGTGAAAATTTATGAAAATAAAAAAAGGCGATACAGTTTACGTTTTATCTGGAAACGACAAAGGTAAAAAAGGCGAAGTATTAGAAATAATGCCAAAAGCCGACAAAGTAATCGTTAAAGGTGTAAATGTTAGAAAAAAACACATCAAGCCTAAAAAACAAGGAGAAGAAGGCGGAATAATACCAGTAGAATGTGCGATACATGCTAGTAAATTAAGCGTAGTATGCCCAAAATGTGGAAAGCCTACAAGAATAGGATATAAAGAAGAAAAAGACGGAAAAGTACGTATTTGCAGAAAATGTGAAGCAAAATTAAAATAACGAAATTTTAGAAAGGAGGAATTAAAATACTATGGAAAAACTTAGAGAACAATATCAAAAAGAAGTAATTCCAGCATTAATGAAAAAATTTAACTATAAATCTATAATGGAAGTTCCAAAACTAGAAAAGATAGTTATAAATATAGGCTTAGGAGATATAAGAGATAATCCAAAAGCATTAGATAACGCAATGAATGATTTAAGCCTAATTACAGGTCAAAAGCCAATCATTACTAAGGCTAAAAAATCAATAGCTGCATTCAAATTAAGAGAAGGTGCAAATGTAGGTTGCAAAGTAACTTTAAGAGCTGAGAAAATGTATGAATTTGCATACAAACTATTCAATGTTGCTATGCCAAGAATAAGAGATTTTAGAGGAGTATCAAATACTGCATTTGATGGAAAAGGTAACTACTCTATGGGAATAAAAGAACAATTAATCTTCCCTGAAATAGAATATGACAAAATCGATAAATTAAGAGGTATGGATATCATATTCGTTACAACTGCTAAATCTAACGAGGAAGCAAAAGAATTATTAACACTTTTAGGTATGCCATTTCAAAATTAGAGTAGAAAGGAGATAAAAACTTAATATGGCAAAAAAATCAATGATAATAAAACAACAAAGACCACAAAAATTCAAAACAAGAGAATATAACAGATGTAAAATATGTGGTAGACCACATGCTTACATCAGAAAATATGGAATTTGCCGTGTATGCTTTAGAGAATTAGCACACAAGGGAGAGATTCCAGGAGTTAAAAAAGCTAGTTGGTAATTTGAAATAAATAATTGTTTTAATTTGAAAGGAGGAACAAATTAATGAACACAACAGATCCAATTGCTGATATGTTAACAAGAATAAGAAATGCAAATTCAAGCAAACATAAAACAGTTGATATACCTGCATCAAAAATGAAGCTATCAATAGCTGACATATTATTTAAAGAAGGATATATAAAATCATTTGAAGAAATATCAAATGATGTACAAGGTACAATAAGAGTAACTTTAAAATATGACGAAAAAGGAAATAGAGTCATAGCAGGAATAAAAAGAATTAGTAAACCAGGTTTAAGAGTATATGCATCAAGAGAAGATATGCCACAAGTTTTAAATGGTTTAGGAATTGCAATAGTATCTACATCAAAAGGAGTTATGACAGATAAAGAAGCAAGAAAAGTAGGACTAGGAGGAGAAGTACTAGCTTACGTATGGTAATTATAGAAAAATAGTGAGGTGAATATAAAATGTCAAGAATTGGAAACAGCCCTATTACAATACCAGAAGGCGTTGAAGTTAATGTCCAAGGAAGCAAAATTTCTGTAAAAGGACCAAAAGGAACTTTAGAAAGAGAAATAAATGAAGGATTAACAATAACAATCGAGGATGGAAAATTAACAGTAAAAAGACCTAACGACGAAGTAGAAATGAAAAGCTTACATGGATTAACAAGAACATTAATAAGCAATATGATAATAGGTGTTAAAGACGAATTCAGCAAAGAATTACAAGTAAATGGTGTTGGTTACAGAGTACAAAAACAAGGCAATGACTTAAATCTTGTTTTAGGATTTTCACACCCTGTAATATATAAAGCACCACAAGGAATAGCATTTGACGTACCAAATCCTAATACAATAATCGTAAAAGGAATAGATAAAGAATTAGTAGGTCAAACAGCAGCAGAAATAAGAACAAAGAGACCACCTGAAGTTTACGGTGGAAAAGGAATTAAATACAGCTATGAAGTAATTAGAAGAAAAGAAGGTAAGACAGGTAAAAAATAAAAGCATGTAGAAAGGAGAAAAGATAATGGTTTCAAAAACAGATAGAAAACTTGAAAGAGAAAGAAGACACAAACGTGTTCGTACAAAAATTTCAGGAACAGCAGAACGTCCAAGATTATGTATGTATAGAAGTAATAGCAATATCTATGCACAAGTAATAGACGATGTAGCTGGAACTACTTTAGTATCAGCTTCTACAATGGATAAAGAAATAAAAACAAAACGTGCAAATAAAGAAGCTGCAAAAGAAGTCGGAACTTTAATTGCAAAAAGAGCAGTAGAAAAGAAAATCAAAACAGTAGTTTTTGATAGAAGTGGATATATATATCACGGTGTTGTAAAAGAGCTTGCTGAAGCAGCACGTGAAGGAGGACTAGAATTCTAGAATATAAAGATAAGGAGGAAATCTTAAAAAAGTATGGAAGAAAATAACAACCAAAATGAATTAAGAGAAAAAGTTGTTGCTATTAGTAGAGTTGCTAAAGTTGTTAAAGGTGGTAGAACTTTTAGATTTAGCGCAGTAGTAGTAGTAGGCGACGAAAACGGACATATTGGAGTAGGCTCTGGAAAAGCAGCAGAAGTTCCTGATGCTATAAAGAAAGCAATCCAAGATGCTAAGAAGAACTTAGTAGAAGTACCAGTTGTTGGAACAACTATACCACACGAATATATTGGTGAAGCAGGTTCAGCACGTGTACTTTTAAAACCAGCAGAAAAAGGAACTGGAGTTATAGCAGGAGTAAGCGTAAGACCAGTATTAGAACTTGCAGGTTATAAAGATATTAGAACAAAAGTTATTGGAACATACAATCCAAGAAACGTAGTATATGCTACTATAAATGCTTTAACAAATATGCTTACAGTAGAGCAAGTTGCTAAAAAGAGAGGCAAAAAAGTAGAAGAAATATTATAATAGAAAGGAGTGAAAGTTAATGAAACTAGGAGAGTTAAAGCCAGCAGTAAAAAAAGAAAAAAGAACTAGAGTAGGACGTGGAGTTGGTTCAGGACTTGGAAAAACATCAGGAAGAGGACATAA
>JAAWCC010000099.1 GCA_022792975.1 Clostridia bacterium
AATTGGGTACTTTTATATAGGAAAAAGCACAAATAACTTTTTATGTTCAAAACTAATTGGAATTATTACATCTATTTTATTTATAATTATATTCTTTTATACATATACAGGAATAATTGGGAAAAGCATTCTTTTCATTGATATAGCATCATTTTTTGTAGGCATCATATTAGGAGAATACTTATCCTATAAACTTATCACTAAAAATTTCAAATGTAGCAACATAATATCCATAATTATTTTAACATTACTATTAGTATGTTTTATTCTTTTTACTTATTTTACTCCTAACCTAGAAATTTTTAAGTAATTTTAATGCACTCACATTTCCGTGTTTTTGTATAGCTTTACAAAATAGATTTCAAATGATACAATTTGAAATAGGAAAAGAGGAAAATAGATGGCAAAAAAATATCTAAAAAAAAACGTACTAAATGCGGCAATAGAAAGATTAGAAATTATATTTCAAAATTTTGATAATATCTATTTTAGTGTTAGTGGTGGAAAAGACAGCTCTGTTATGGTTCAATTAGCAAATAAAGTAGCTAAAAAGCTAAATAGAAGTTTTGATGTATTATTTATTGACTTAGAAGCTCAATATAGCCACACTATCGAACATATAAATGAACTTAAGAAATTGTCCCAAATTAGAGATTTTTATCATATCGCCTTACCGCTTGCCTTAAGAAATGCCGTTTCTGTGTTACAGCCCAAATGGATTTGCTGGGAAGAAGAATGCAAACACTTATGGGTAAAAGATATGCCAAAGGACAGTATTAATATAAAAAATTGTCCATTTCCTTGGTTTAAAAAGGGAGAAGAATTTGAAGAATTTATTGTCCAATTTGCTAGCTGGTATCAAAAAAAATATCAAGGAAAAGTCGCATGTGGAATAGGAATTAGAACAGACGAAAGTCTAAACAGGTTCAGAACAATTGCTTTTCAAAGCAAAAAAGTTACATTTGAGAAATACAATTGGACAACCAAATTAAAAGTGAATGAAAAGCACATTGAGGTTTACAATTTTTACCCAATTTATGATTGGACAGTTGAGGATATCTGGGGGGCAGTAAGTAAATTAGACCTAAAATTCAATTATGTTTATGAATTAATGTATAAAAACGGATTAAGCTTACATGAACAAAGACTATGTCAGCCATATGGAGATGATCAAAGAAATGGTTTAAATCAATTTAAAGCATTGGAGTATGACACTTGGAGTAAAGTATTAAATAGAGTTAACCGGAGTCAACTTCGGAAACATTTATTGTAAAACCACGGCTCTTGGAAACATCAAATCATGTAAGCCATTGTTTATGTCTTGGCAAAAATACACTGTATTCTTGTTAGAAAGTATTGGAATTTATAATAGAGATTTGATGCTACATTATTATAAAAAAATCAAAAAATTTATGATTTGGTATAAATGTAAATATGGAATTGATTTAAATGACATTCCAGACATAGCTGATTGTAAATTAGAAAGTCAGAAAAAGGCTATATCATGGAGAAGAATTGCAAGAGCAATAGAAAAAAATGATTTTTATTTAAGAAGATTATCCTTTGCTCAAACAAAAAACGATGATAAAAAATTAATAGAATTGATACACAAATGGGACAACCTTTTAAATAAAACAACACAAACTGATGATATAAAATTAAGAAAAATAATACAAGAGAACTACAAATAATGGAGGATTTAACATGGTTATAAAACTAACAAATAAAGAAGCAAACTTTTATCAATATATGGGAAAATTTTTTGGCTCAAGATTAGTTGAAAAGCAAATTAATGATAGAATTTATGATGATAGTAATAAAGAATGGTATATTTATTTAGAAGAAGGAAATGCGAAAGCATTTGTATCTATCAATAGGAATGTAATCAAAAATATTTACACTACTAATTTAAAGTACCTAGAAGAAATCTTAAATACCATCACGCAAGAAAGAAATATCACTTATAGTGTTGTAACAAACTGCTATATAGAGGTTTATGAAAAGTGTGGCTTCAAAGTCAACCAAGGTCAAAATTATAAAAATTTCGTAACAATTTATATTGAAAAATAACAAAATTATTTTGAAAGGAGCAAACAATCAAATGAGTGAAATAGAATTTCCAGTATTAAATGTAAAAATGGTTGATATAAATAAAGTAATTGCAAATAATTACAATCCTAATAAAGTTGCTCCGCCAGAAATGGAGTTATTAAGACATTCTATTGAAGAGGACGGATACACACAGCCAATAGTAACTTATTATGATAAAGAAAAAGATATCTATATCGTAGTAGATGGTTTTCATAGATATAGATGCGCACAAGAATACTTTCATTTAAAACAAATTCCAATTGTTACAATAGATAAGGATTTAGAAAATCGTATGGCAAGCACTATCAGACACAATAGAGCAAGAGGAACACATCAAATCATAGATATGTCAAATATCGTTTTGACCCTAACGCAAAATGGTTGGTCTGAAAAAGAAATATCAAAGCATTTAGGGATGGAATTAGACGAAATTATACGTTTAAAACAAATCACTGGCTTAAAGGAAATGTTTGCGAGCCATAAATTTAGTAAATCCTGGGAAGAATTCGAAGATAGCATGAAAAAGAAAGCATAATTAATAATATCAAGCACACATCTTAGCGCCATGAGGTGTGCTTTTTCTTATTTGTATGCTATTGCATAACTATTCAAATATTCTATTCTAAAGCCAATAGAGTCTAATTTTTCCAATAATTCTGGTTTTTCCTTTATTATATAAACTGCTGCTTCATTTATATTATCTGAGTTAAATATATATCTACCATATGACATTTTATAATACGTTTCTTTATATCTTCTTTCATTAAAATCTTGTGGTAAAGTTTTATCATTCAATAAAGTATAAATATATGGTTGCTGTGAAGTTGTATTCACATATATTGCTTTATTTACAAATGTGGGCATTTCTTTTACATAATTTAAAGCTTCAGTCAAATCTTTTTCAAAATATATCTGCTCTTTATATTTTATCGGATATTCATTGAAATAAAACTCTTGAAACCCCACAAAATTCATCGCATACAAGAAAACTATTATCCCAAACGCCACTTTATAATTTCTATAAAGCAACCTTATAGTCTCTCCTGTAAAGAACAATAACGGTATAAAAGCTGCATTTGCCTTATTTATATTTGGACCTTTTATAACAAGCATAACTCCCATTACACTAATAAATAAAAATAACATCAAAGAATTTAAGCTAAATTCCCTTTTCTTTATATTTTTAACAATATTATTTACCTCTATAAAAATTCCAAACACAGCTAAAAAAATCGAAAACTTATATATACTTCCATATTCAGGAATGGCATTATATACTAAGTTATCAGTAGTTACTAGCCCTTCAAAAAAATCCATATTAGAAGCAATATTACAAAATCCTAACTCTGTATCTCTAAATGTTCCCATCTTAGGTATTGTAATAAAAGTATTTACCTCATCTAAAATACCATTATTTACTAAAAGCATTAACATTAGTGGGATTGCTAATAAAAATATCGGTGCTCCCATAATTATAATATTCTTAAATCTTATTTTTTTAGTATATAGCATATATGCTAAAGTTAAAAATAAGAATATCGGGATAATAATATACGAAAGTGCATATGTATATAAAGTTAGCCCAAAGCTTATTCCAGCAAAAATATAATCTATCACATTCTTTGCTCTAAGTAAAAAGAACATAGATATAATAGTCATAGGAGAAAGCAAGTTACAATCTAATCCCCACCTAGAAGCCATAATATGCCATGGGCAGACTGTAATTAATGACATAACACATAACGCAAATTTCTCTCCCTTCTCTCTTTTAGCCATAAAATAACTCAAAACTATTGCTGTTATTCCAAATAAAGCCGCTGGAAGTCTTATTGCAAAAAGATTAAGTCCTAAGCTTTTGATAAAAATACTATCTATATATGTATATAATGCACTTTGTCCACATCCAAAATTTATCATATATACTGGAAATTTATTCAAAAATCTATCAGTTCCATTATTTGCAAGACAATATGCATCATAAGCAATCCCTGCCTCATCTACATTAATTCCATGTGGAACATCAGTAATCCTATATAACCTTGTAAATATAGCAATTAATAAAATAGCTAAAAATAATATTTTAGTTTTATACTTTTCTATATACATTACTAATTTATGTGCTTTTATCATAAATCTGTCCATTAGTTTTCCTCTCTATAACTGGAAAAAAGCACATCTTCTAACTGAAGTGTGCCAAAATTTTAATTTTTCCTATGCATTTTCTTCTTCGTTTACTGATATAACAGCTTTTCCGTTATAATATCCACAGTTTGTGCAAGCTCTGTGTGGTAATACAGGCTCGTGACAATGTGGGCAAGTCGCAATACTTGGTTTCTCTACTTTCCATGTAGACCTTCTTAATCCTGTTCTTGCTTTTGACCATCTTCTTTTTGGTTGTGCCATTTCAATTACCTCCTTTTTATTACGACTTTATATATTTAATAATTTTTTTAATACGCTTAAATATTATACTAAAAAAATGCTCACTTGTCAAGCCAAAATATTAAATTTCTATTACTCCACCGATAGTCTTACTATTTTTTCTAGTAGGAAGAATTTGTGAACCACCTGCTACAATTACTCTATCGCCTTTTTCTAAGTAGCCCTCTTCTTCTAACTTTTCAATTCCTAGCTCTAATAATGCATTAATTGTTTCTTGCTCTGGTAATAAAATTGGGAACACATTCCACATTAATGCTAATTGATTATATGTTTTCTCATTAGATGTAACAGCAAACACTGGACATTTAATTCCAAGTCCTGATAAATATCTTGCTGTATTTCCTGTATTTGTGTAAGCTACGACTGCCTTTGCATTAATCTTCCTTGCCATTCTGCATACTGTATAATTTACATTGTATTCCAAATCATCAGTTTCTAACTTTTGGTATTTATTATTAAATCTCTCCCAATATTTTATTTGTGATTCGATTGTTTCAGAAATATCCACCATAGCTCTTACGCACTCTAATGGGTATTCTCCCATTGCACATTCACCAGAAAGCATTATTGCACCTGTTCTATCATAAATAGCATTCGCAACATCACTTACTTCAGCTCTTGTAGGTCTTGGACTATGAGTCATAGACTCAAGCATTTGTGTCGCTGTAATAACAGCCTTTCCCTTTCTGTTACAAGCCTTTATCATATTTTTTTGAGCTATTGGCACCTCTTGGAAAGGTATCTCAACACCTAAGTCTCCTCTTGCAACCATTATTCCGTCTGAGCATTCAATAATTTCTTCAAGATTATCAAGACCTTCTTGATTTTCAATCTTACAAATAATTTTGATATCTTTTCCGCCGTTTTCATCTAATACTTTTCTAACGGCCATAACATCTTCTTTGCTTCTTACAAAAGAGGCTGCCACATAATCAAATCCGTGTTTTGCACCATCCACTAAATCTTGAATATCCTTTTCTTTTAAAGCTGGCAAACTCAAATGTATTCCTGGAATATTTACACTCTTTCTATTTCCAAGTTTTCCACCATTTAATACTTTACATTCTATGTCTTTACCTTTAATCTCTTGTACTTCAATAGCTATTAGTCCATCGTCTAGAAGTATTTTTGTACCTTTTTCTACATCTTTATACAATTCTTTGTAGCTTATAGATGTTTTACTCTCGTCTCCCTCTATATCCTCATTTACAAGTGTAAAAATCTCCCCTGCCTTTAATTGTACTGGTGCTTCTACAAGTTTTCCTGTTCTAACTTCTGGTCCTTGCATATCACGCAAAAGTGCAACAGGCTTACCAGCATTCTTTCTTGCCTCAAAGAATTTTTCAACCTTTTCTTCTTGTTCTGGGTAGCTTCCGTGTGAGAAGTTTATTCTTACTACGTCCATACCAGCCTCCATTAATTCGGCTAGT
>JAAWCC010000100.1 GCA_022792975.1 Clostridia bacterium
CATAAAAATAATGATTTTTATCTTGCTACTTCTACACCAATAAGAAGTTTTTCTCCATTAATGTTACATTCTGTGCATTTCTCCATGTTTTCTCTAATTATTAAATCTAGTGTTAGAGTCTCCTTCTTAATAAAGTCTTTATTTTCTTCTACAATTGACTCTAGCATTGGATTTCCTGATACATAAAGGTAAATTCTATCTAGCACTTCAAATCCACGTTCTTTTCTTAAATTTTGTACTTTAGATATAATTTCTCTTACATAGCCTTCCTTCTTAAGCTCTTCTGTAATTTCTGTATCAAGTACAACTCCTACTGTTCCAGAACCTGCAAAAGCAAATCCAGCTTTTCCGTTCATTGTAACTAATAAATTCTCAGCATTTAATTCAATGCTTTCATCACCTATTTGAAGCTTATGAACTTCTCCGTTTTTTATTTTACTTGCAAGCTCCATCTGATTGCATTTTGCAATCTCCACTTTTATTTGTGGTATTAGCCTTCCATAGGCTTTTCCAAGTACTGGTAAATTTGGTAAAATAGCAAAATTAACATATTTTGAAAGATCCGCTCCAAGTTCTACCTGCTTTACATTTAACTCGTCTTTTATTATATCTCCATAATACTTAGGCAAAGTCTCAAGTGAGATAAGCATATTTGATAAAGGCTGTCTATTTTTAATATTTGCAGTGCTTCTTGCACTTCTTCCAAGCTTTACAAGTTCATAGCTTAAATCCATCTCTTCTTCTAACTTTAGGTCTATTGCACCTTCGCTTGCCTCTGGCCATCTACATAAATGCACACTTTCATTTGCATTCTTATCTAAGCTTATAACCAAGTTCTGATAAATTTCTTCTGCTATAAACGGAACAAATGGAGCTATAACTTTAGAAAGTGTCACAAGCGTTCTATATAATGTCACAAAAGCTCCTAGCTTATCATCATTTAGCTCATTTCCCCAAAATCTATTTCTATTACGTCTTACATACCAATTAGATAATTCGTCAACAAATTCTTCAAGCTTTAAAGCTGAACCAGTAATGTCGTATTCTTCTAAACCTTTATCAACTTTTTTTATCAAGGTATTTAGCTTAGATGTTATCCATCTATCCATTATATTCTCTGATACGAAGTTCTTATATTCTAGTGGATTTATATTGTCAATATTAGCATATAGCACATAGAATGAATACACATTCCACAAGGTGCCTAAAAATCTTCTTGAGGTATCCCCTACGTCCTCCATCGAAAATCTTGTAGGAAGCCATGGGCTACTGGCTGTATAGAAGTGCCATCTTGTTGCATCTGCGCCTTCTTTTTCTATTACTTCAAATGGATCCACCACATTTCCTTTTGATTTAGACATTTTCAAGCCCTTTTTATCTAGGACATGTCCTAAAACAATACAGTTTTCAAAAGATGCCTTTCCAAATACAGCAGTTGATATAGCAAGAAGTGTATAGAACCAGCCTCTTGTTTGGTCAACAGCCTCTGATATAAATTGTGCTGGATAATTTTCCTCAAAAATCTCTTTGTTTTCAAATGGATAATGAAGTTGTGCAAATGGCATTGAGCCAGAATCAAACCAGCAATCAATTACCTCTTTCGCTCTTATCATTTCCTTTCCACACTTTTCACATTTCAAATGAACTTCATCAATATATGGTTTATGAAGTTCTATATCCTTTGGTACATCTATACCTTTTTGTCTTAATTCCTCTATACTTCCAATGCATTCCATATGTCCGCAATCACATTTCCAAATTGGAAGTGGTGTTCCCCAATATCTATCTCTTGAAATTCCCCAATCTATTACATTCTCAATAAACTTTCCAAATCTTCCTGTTCTAATTGTATCAGGATGCCAATGGATCTTGTTATTATTTTCTACAAGTTCATTTCTTAATCCTGACATTGCAACAAACCAGCTTTCCTTAGGATAATAAAGAAGTGGTGTGTCGCATCTCCAGCAGTGTGGATATGAGTGCATATGTCTTTGTGAACTAAATAATTTGTTACTATCTTTTAAATATTTTACTATATTCTCATCACATTTTTTAACAAACTTTCCAGCCCAAGGAGCAACCTCAGCTACGAACTTTCCCTCCTTGTCTACCAAGTTTACAAAAGCAATTCCATTCTCTTTTGCAACAAGACTATCATCCTCTCCATATGCAGGTGCTATGTGTACAATTCCTGTTCCTTCTTCTAGTGAAACATAGTCTCCATGTATAACCTCAAAAGCCCTTCCTTCTATTTTAGCAAATGGCAATAATTGTTTGTATTTTGTGCCTAAAAGCTCCTCACCACTAAATTCCTTTATAATCTCATAATCATCACCTAAAACTTTACCACAAAGCTCCTTTGCTAAGATATATGCTTCCTCAGGCTTGATACATTCATTCTCACTTGAATTTACCCTTGCTTCAACATACGTATATGCTTTATTTATACATAGAGCCAAGTTTGAAGGAAGTGTCCATGGTGTTGTTGTCCAAGCTAAGATATATGTGTTTTCTCTTCCCTCTACTTCAAATTTTGCAGTACAAGTTAAATCATTTACATCTTTATATCCCTGTGCAACCTCGTGAGAAGATAAAGCAGTACCGCATCTTGGACAATAAGGCATAACCTTATGTCCTTCATAAAGCAAATTCTTATCCCACATTTGCTTTAAGGCCCACCAAACAGACTCTATATAATTATTATGATATGTAACATATGGATTCTCCATGTCCACCCAAAACCCAATTTGGTCTGTCATTTTTTCCCACATTGAAACATATGTAAATACGCTTTGTTTGCAATCTTTTATAAATTTTTCTATTCCATATTCCTCTATTTGGGCTTTTCCTGAAATACCAAGTTTTTTCTCTATTTCAAGCTCGACTGGGAGTCCATGTGTATCCCAGCCTGCTTTTCTAATAACTTGATAGCCCTTCATAACCTTATATCTAGGAATAATATCCTTCATAACTCTAGTTAAAATATGTCCAACATGCGGCTTCCCGATTCGCCGTAGGTGGTCCATCATAAAAGGTAAAATATCTTTCACCCTTGTTCATGTCAAAATTCTTCTTTATTATGTCTTTATCCTTCCAAAAACTTCTGATTTCTATCTCTTTTCCTGCAAATCCGTGTGGTAGTTCTACTTTTTTATACATATACCTGCATCTCCTTTTTAGGCTGTTTCTTTGTCTTTATCTTTATTTGGTATGATTTTTCTTGTTAAATGTTTTTTCTCTGTTTTTTCTTCATTTATAATAAGCTCTGGCTCTTTTCCCTCTAGCACTGTTTCCTTTGTAATTATGCATTTTTCAATCTTTGGGTTTGATGGGATATCAAACATTATATCTCTCATTATTTCTTCAATAATTGAGCGAAGCCCTCTTGCTCCTGTGTTTCTTTCAATCGCTTTATCGACTATTGCAGAAATTGCCTCATCAGCAAACTCTAATTCAACCTCATCAAACTCTAATAACTTTCTATACTGTTTTACCAAAGCATTTTTCGGTTCTGTTAAGATTTGTATTAAAGCCTCTTTATCTAATTCTCTAAGGGTTGTAACAATTGGAAGCCTTCCTACAAACTCAGGAATTAGTCCGAATTTAAGTAAATCCTGCGGCAGCAATTCTTCATAAACTTTGTATTTGTCTATTTCCTTTTTGCTCTCTATCTTTGCTGAAAAACCAATTCCTTTTTTACCAACTCTCTCATTTATAATCTTATCTAATCCTTCAAATGCTCCTCCACAAATGAAAAGTATATTTGAGGTATCAATTTGCAATAACTCTTGATGTGGATGCTTTCTTCCTCCTTGAGGTGGAACTGATGCCGTTGTTCCTTCAATTATCTTTAGTAAAGCCTGCTGTACTCCTTCTCCACTTACATCTCTTGTAATTGAAGGATTTTCAGACTTTCTTGTGATTTTGTCTATTTCATCTATATAAACAATTCCTCTTTCTGCAAGCTCTATATCATAATCTGCCGCTTGTATTAATTTAAGCAAAATATTTTCAACATCCTCTCCTACATATCCAGCTTCTGTAAGTGTTGTTGCATCTGCAATAGAGAAGGGAACATTCAATATTTTTGCAAGTGTTTGTGCAAGAAGAGTCTTACCACATCCAGTAGGTCCTAACAATAGTACATTACTTTTTTGTATATCAACATCATGTGCTTCCTCCTCATTATTTATCCTTTTATAATGATTATATACTGCAACAGACAGAGTCTTCTTTGCTATCTCTTGACCTATAACATATTCGTCTAATATACTTTTAATCTGTGCAGGATTTGGAAGCTCCTCTACTTCTCCTAATGTGTAACTTAAATCGTCATCATCCATAATATCTTCTTCTACAATGTTTTTGCAAACGCCAATGCATTCATCACATATATACACACCTGGTCCTGCAACAATTCTCTTAACATTTTCTTGTGCCTTTCCACAAAAAGAACATTTAACATTCTTATCATTATTATTCTTTGCCATCTCTTAACTTTTCCTCCTAAACCTTAAACGAGGTTATGAAAATTAGATATTAGAGTTTTTCTAATATCTAATTCTTAAATACCAAATTAATTTCTCTTATCTAATATTCCATCAATCAGTCCATACTCTAGTGCCTCTTGGGCTGTCATATAGTTGTCTCTTTCTGTATCGTGATTGATAGTTTCTAATGGTTTACCTGTTTTCTCGCTTAAAATTCTATTCAATTTTTCTCTTGTACGTACCATGTGGTCTGCATGTATTTTTATTTCAGTAGTTTGACCTGAAAGTCCTCCTGAGATTAAAGGTTGATGTATTAGTATTTCTGAATTAGGTGTTGCAAATCTTTTACCTTTTTCTCCTGCTGCAAGTAGAACAGAGCCCATACTAGCTGCCAGTCCTACACATATTGTAGAAACTGGACATTTTATATAATTCATTGTATCATAGATTGCCATTCCATCTGTTATAGATCCTCCTGGGCTGTTGATATAAAGTGATATCTCCTTATCTGGATCCTCCGATTCTAAGAATAAAAGCTGTGCAACGACAACTCCTGCTGATGCTGCATCTACTTGTTCTCCTAGAAATATTATTCTGTCCTTTAATAATCTTGAAAATATATCAAATGACCTTTCTCCCTTGTTTGTTTGCTCTATAACATAAGGTATTAAAGTATTACTTACCATTTGTTTCCTCCTATGATTTTATTTTATTTTTGCATTTTGAACTAAGAAGTCAATAACTTCCTCTTGAGCTAAAGTCTTTGTTATGTATTCCATAAAGTTTTCATTTTCCTTTAGTTCCTCTGCTGTTTTTCCATAAGCCTTTGCCATTTCCTCCAATTTTTCAGCTATTTTCTCTTGTTTTGGCTCGATTTTCTCCTCTTTAATGATTTGTTCTAAAACAAGTCTTGTCTTTATAGCTGTTTTTGCTTGGTCTTCCCCCTCTTTTCTGAAATCCTCCATAGTTTTTCCTATCATATTTAGGTACATATCCATGTTCATTCCTTGATAACTTAATCTTGTTTCTACTTCTTTAGTCATGTTATCAAGCTCTGTTTCAATCATTCCTGATGGAATATCTAAAGTAACATCCTCACAAACTGTCTTTATTGCTTCTTCTTCCGTCTCATACTTTGCTCTTGATTTGTTATCTTCTTCTAATTTCTCTTTTATACTATTTTTTAATTCTGCCAAAGTTTCAAATTCACTTGCATCTTTTGCAAAATCATCATCTATTTCTGGTAATTCCTTCTTTTTGATTTCATGTAGCTTTACTTTAAAAACTGCATCTTTTCCCTTCAAATCCTCTGAAAAATAATCATCTGGGAATTTTACTTTTACATCTTTCTCTTCATCAATCTTCATACCAATAATTTGGTCTTCAAATCCAGGGATAAATGTGTTGCTACCTATTTCTAATTCATGTCCGTCAGCCTTTCCGCCTTCGAATTTAACACCATCAACAGAGCCCTCAAAATCAATTACAGTAATATCACCTTTTTCTACTGGTCTATCCTCCACTGCAACTATTCTAGAATTCCTTTCTGCCATATGTCCTAATTCATGCTCAATATCTTCGTCAGATACATTATACTCTATCTTTTTAATTTGTATACCTTTATATTTTCCTAAAGTCACCTCTGGCTTAGTTTGAACAATTGCTGTAAATTTTAAATTTTTTCCTTTTTCCATTTGCTCGATATCTAAATCTGGTCTGCTAACTGCTTCTATATTATTTTCCTTTAGTTCTTTTTCATATACTTCTGGCACTACTTCATTGAAGGCATCTTCATAAAAAATAGATGGCCCATAAGTTTTTTCAACTATTGCCATAGGGGCTTTTCCTTTTCTAAAGCCTGGTATATTAAAGTACTTAGCACTTTGTTCATATACCTTTTTAATTGCATTATCAAATTTTTCTGCCTCTATTTCAAAGCTTAGTTTCAATTCATTTGCATTTTCTGTTTTTTCAATTTTTATACTCATAATTTTAAAATTCAGTCCTTCCTTAAAATCTTATTCAATTATTATATATACTTTTTCAGCTTATGTCAATAGGTTTACCCGAAAAAATGCCATAGGTCCTTCCAAAAATTTTAAAAATTGAAATAGATACCTTATAAATAAACACTCGCATTTTGTGTTCATTTATAAGATATCTATTTTTCTATCCATTTGCAAAGAAATTTGCATGAAATAATACTTTATGAAGCAATCTATTTTTGAATACACTTTTTCATATATTTACGCCATTTTCGTGAGCTCTTTGCAAATTCAAATACCAAATTAACTTTATCATTTACAATGCTTATATCATTTTCAATCATACTTTGAATATTCTGCATATTCTTATTAATCTCCTCTTTTATATCTGCAAAGCCTTTGTCCATTTTTGCTTCTAGTTGATTATCTCTTTCTAATGCTTCTGCGAAGCCTTTATCCATCTTTTCTTCTAATTCAGACAGTCCTTTATCAATTTTTGCTTCCAATTGCTTGTCCCTTTCTAGCGCCTCTGCAAAACCTTTGTCCATCTTCTCCTCTAATGTTGACAATCCTTCATCAATCTTCGCTTCCAATTGCTTGTCCCTTTCCAGTGCCTCCGCAAAGCCTTTATCCATCTTCTCTTCCAATTGCCTATCTCTTTCTAACGCTTCTGCAAAGCCTTTGTCCATCTTTTCTTCTAATTGTCTATCTCTTTCTAGCGCTTCTGCAAAGCCTTTGTCCATCTTCTCTTCTAATTGTCTATCTCTTTCTAGCGCTTCTGCAAAACCTTTGTCCATCTTCTCTTCTAATTGTCTATCTCTTTCTAGCGCTTCTGCAAAACCTTTGTCCATCTTCTCTTCCAATTGCCTATCTCTTTCTAACGCTTCTGCAAAGCCTTTGTCCATCTTTTCTTCTAAATTTCCTATTTTTTCATTTGTTTGTTTCACTTGATCAAAAAGTGAATTGAATTGTTCTTCATTCATATTCATTCGCTTCCTTTCTATATGTTCATATGTCATACAAGTGTCAAACCATTTTATTATCAGTAAATTTATACTTAATATTTACCTTTATAACTTGGAGTTTTAGTTAGAATTTAAGAAAATTAACTTATTTTGACTTCAAAACTTACATGATATAATGTTTTTGATTATAACATGCAAGTTTTGAATATGTCAATAGTTTTTATTTAATTATTTCCAAGTAAATTCGTTATATATCTTGAATATATCAACTATATATTCTGTATTGGAATTTTCTAGCTTTTCCAAATATTTCAATTCTCTTTGCATATTATCTTGATTATGCTTTATTATACCCATATCCCATTTAATATCCGATACATTCTCATTCAATTCTACAATCTTATCAAGTATAGCTTTTAATTGTTCTTCCATAATATTTACCTCCTTATTAATTTAAATTTATAAATATACTACCATTAATTATAAAATCTGTCAATAGATTTTATAAACTTTTAGATTTAATTTTATTAATTGATTAACTAAATTGACCTTTAAGATTGACTCTTTAGGACAAACGGAAATATACGCTTGGACCACTGATGGTGGTTATTACAGCTCAGAGGAAAGTACAGAAAATTTGAAATTTGATAACATTTCTCCAGAAGTAACAGAAGCAGAAATAAATGGAACTCAAGG